>JAUZQT010000081.1 GCA_030950825.1 Mariprofundaceae bacterium
CAGATAGCTCAGTCGGTAGAGCAAGGGACTGAAAATCCCTGTGTCCTTGGTTCGATTCCAAGTCTGGCCACCATACATAACTTATTGAAATATAAGTTAAAATTAATAAAAATGGAGCCTTTTCAGGTTCCTTTTTTATTGCCTTAAATTCAAAATAGGGACGGATTATTAAATAAACTCTATATCGTAGAGTTTAATTCTTCTTAATTGTAATTGTCCGCCTTATGCCCTTCAATCCATACTTTTGGCTCTTTTAAATTCTCAGCGTAGCAGAAAGGGCGATATTTTGTGTCGCATATTATTTGCAGCCCTCTTGTTTTGACTTTAATCTTAACCTGAATAATTCAGCATGCTCAAATTCACGCAGGTGATGAAGTTTAATTTCAAGATATAAAAGCCTGCACTGGACTTGCTTAGCCCGCATTATTCATGAATCGCCGTGATGAGCGCGCCGAAGCTTTGTTTGCAACGAATTTTTTACCATGAGTGCCGTAGCCATGCATACGGTCGATTGGCAAAGGATTCGTTGCGGACAAATGTTAATGAACAACAAAGGAGCAAGCGAGGGCGCGGCAGCATTTGTGAATAATACGAGTTAGGAACAGGAATTAAATAACATGTGCATTTGCTCCTCCGTTCCATAGTCTAACCTGAATAATTCATAAATCGTTGTGATGATTGCGAAGAACCTTTATTTGCAACGTTTTTTTGTCGGGAGTGCCGTACCAATGGATACGGTCGACTGGCAAATAATTCGTTGCGGATAAAGGGCAAGCAAGGGCACGACAGTATTTGTGAATTATTCAGGCTAAGTTGGATACTATTCAGGAGACAATAAATGCAGTTTGCAATTGCCACACATATTCGCCTAGCCAAACCTGAAACTGCCGCTCATTTTTTAAAGGATGCGCTGGGCTTTGATATTGAATTCAGACAAGGCTATGGCTGGTGGGCTGAAAATGGCTCCATCACACTCATTTTACAAGAAGGCTTGGACAATATACCCATGATCGAAGTGCAGTGTACAGACATCGAAAACGACAGCGCAGCTCTCTTGCAGCGCCCAGACATTCAAGCTTTAAGCGAACGCAATCAACAGGGCAATCGTATTGAACATCGGCTTATTAGTGATTGTGGTATCACCTTGCTGCTTTCCAAGGTGCTTAATGAAGATGACATGGGAGAGCTTTTAAAGCTTCCAACAACATTAGCATGGGATGAACAAACTGCACTCCAGACACGCCGCATATTACGCATTGCTCCGCTTAGTTTTCGCAAGAGCGCACGCCAACGGGTGACTGAACGTGCTGAATACCTAGCCATTGAAGCAGGTGATCTTTGTGTTCAACACGCGCATGCCATGCAGTCTTTTCTTGATATTACACTGAATTTTCAATACGAGGCATTGTTTGATGCCATGCGGGAAGAAGGCATTGATCCTGCACCATATATGCAACAAACAAAGTCAAGAACATTGATCTGATGTTTAAAATCATTCAACGCAGCTTGCACCTTATGCGTATGGCTTGGGTCATGCGGCGCATTCGTAAAGCCGAAAGCCAACACACCCAACAAGCAGCACAGCACGCTTTATCCGAGCTGCTGGCGGGCTCGCGCGGTTTACCAATGAAAGTCGGTCAATTTTTGGCAGGCATGGGTGAAGATACCGCATACAGCAAACTAACAACTGGTATTAAGCCATCCCCACTAACACATATAAGGCCAATTCTTGCGCAGGCATGGCAACAACCAATACAATTTATGCTGAAAAACATCGAAGAAAGTCAGGCCGCAGCTTCGTTGGGTCAAGTGCATCGCGCTTACCTAAATGATCGTGAATGTGTCGCCATCAAAGTGCAGTATCCCGATATTGCATCGGCTATTGATGCCGAAATGAAGTTGGCAGGCTTATTACCAGCAGGAGGCCCAATTAAGACTTGGGCATTTGATTTGGATAGCTATAAAACAACGCTCAAAAACACCCTAAATCATGAGCTGGATTATTTGCATGAAATGAAGCAGCAACTTCAATTTGCATCCAGCATGAATGTTGAGGGTTTGCATATCCCCCATGTTTTCCCTGTATTGTGCCGCCAAAATGTATTGGTGCAGGAGTGGGTTGACGGTGTACGCCTATCTGAAGCAGCAACTTGGCCTTTACCCGCACGTTTGTATATAGCTCGAACCTTAATTCAGACTATGTTTCAAAGCTTGTTCGAATTCGGTTTGGTACATGGCGACCCACACCCTGGTAATTTGTTTTTTCAATACCATGATACTCAGCCGCAAACGATTTTGTTGGACTATGGCTGCATGCTGCATATTAAGAAAACCCGCCAGTTGGTATTATTAAAGCTCATTTTGAATAGTCGCGGGGAATCGGATGTGGTATTGCTTGATGCCTTTGTCGCTTTGGGATTTGATGTTGAAAAAATAAAACTTATTGAAGGAAAATTACCGCAATTAACCCGCCTTTTATTCCAGCCTTTTATAGAACCGCGATCTTTTAATGCCAAAACATGGCATTTAAGCGATGCCGTAGCTACGTTATTGGGCGATCAACGCTGGTGGTTTCGCTCGGCAGCCCCAGCTGACTTATTCCTTCTTATTCGCGTTTTTCAAGGGTTGATTGCGCAACTTGAAACACTCAATATTCAACTGCCATGGTGGCCACTTCTCAAGCAGGCCATAAAAAAACAAACACTGGAAGAGGCCATACAATGGCAACCTGGCAATGTCCCGCTGGCGAGTTCCCCTGTTTATCAAGGTTCTGCCAAGCAATTGCACATTCATATTGAGCGCGAAAATAAAGAACCCATACACATCAGCTTGCCTGCTTATCAAGCGCTCCAGCTTGAGAGTCTCATGCCCGATCATATTCAACAAGCTGTTTGTGATGCAAAAATAGATTTGAGGGTTATGCGTGAAAGCTTGCTACAAGAAGGCTTGGAACCTCAAACATTGTTTGATATTCAGCTTACGACGGGTCGTTATCACCTATACCTCGTATAGAAAACCTCTAAAATATACAACACGCCAAAAGCCCAGCATTGCGGAGCACTCGCTTTTTCAAGACCCCCTGTGATTTCATGGCTGAGATTAAATAGGCCAAAGCTGAATGCCCAAAAATATAAAACATAAAGTCAACAAGCCACAACCACCAGTGACTGCGATATATGCAGCTTTACTACCAATATTCTGAATCTGTTTGATACCAATATATGTTGCACTTGCAGAAACAAAAAAAGCAAACTCATTCATAACAAGTAGGCTAAGGATAGGAATGCGCGTCTCACCGCTAGCATTTATTTCACTGCCCATAACAACAAGCAGCATGAATAAAATGCCAGAGGGTAGAGCCAAATAAGGAAAGTTTATTTTCTGCATGATTAAAATAGCTGCTCCATAAAACATTGTATGGTTTACTGCCCATAAATAGGTACGCTATAGCCTTATTCTTTACACAACGAGAACCCTGCCTAGCAGGATTCTAACAATAGGAAACTGTTTTGAGCCAAACACCATTTTCAAACCTTAAATTACAAGCGGGTATATTGCAAAATCTTGCATCATTAAACTATACCATGATGACCCCTATCCAGGCAGAAAGCTTGCCCCACATACTGACTGGCAAGGATGTGATTGCTCAAAGTAAAACGGGATCTGGTAAGACCGCCGCATTTGGACTTGGACTACTGGAAAATTTGGATATAACAACATTACACACACAAGCCTTAGTACTTTGCCCAACACGTGAATTGGCCGATCAAGTAGCACGAGAGTTGCGGAAACTGGCTAGAAATATTGCCAATGTTAAAATTATCACCCTGTGTGGTGGCATGCCCATGTACAGCCAACAGGCATCCTTGCGTTATGGCGCACACATCATTGTTGGAACGCCAGGGCGAATTGAAGATCACCTAAAACGAGGCACTTTGAAATTGAATCAGCTACAGATTCTTGTACTTGATGAAGCCGATAGAATGCTTGAAATGGGCTTTCAACTAGCCTTGGATAGTATTGTAAAAAAACTTCCCGAACAACGTCAAACCTTACTATTTAGCGCAACATTTCAAAAGAAAACACAAGCTATCGCCAAGCGCATGATGCGGCAGCCCATCACGGTGAAGGTTGCAGTGTCCCATGACAACAAAAACATTGCGCAATGTTTTTATCAAGTGGAGCACAAAAATCGTTTGGAAGCTTTACGTTTATTACTTTTGCAACAGCAGCCTGAATCATCCATTGTTTTTTGTAACACCAAACGTGAGACCGAAGAGGTTACCAATGCACTTATTTATGCAGGCTTTAGTGCTTTGGCTTTAAATGGGGATTTAGAGCAGCGTGAACGTGATCAAGCCATCATTCGCTTTGCCAATCGAAGCATTTCAATCCTTGTCGCCACTGATGTCGCAGCGCGCGGCCTAGATATCGATGCCTTAGACTTGGTCATTAACTATGAACTCGCACATGAACCTGAAACCCATACCCATCGTATTGGGCGAACTGGAAGAGCTGGAAAACAAGGTCTGGCATACTCACTGTTTGGCACGACAGATAACTATAAGATGACTGTCTTATCTGACTACCTTCAGCAAAACATACAAGCAAGCCCCCTACCCTCCAGTAAATTTCTTAAAGAGACTGCAAAAAAAGCAGCCATGACAACCCTGCAAATTTCAGGTGGCAAAAAACATAAACTACGCCCTGGTGATATTTTAGGTGCACTAACAGCTGACAATGACATTGCTGGTGCGCAAGTCGGAAGAATAAACATCATGGATCAATGGGCATATGTCGCGGTGAATCGCACTATCGTGAGCCTTGCAGTAAATAAACTGGGCAGTGGCAAGCTGAAAGGCCGCTCGTTTCGAATATCTGTTATTGGCGCAGCATCCTGATAAAAAATAATTGTAACTATTCAGCTCCCACTGATTCACACGATATCTGCGTTGAAAAATACTCACGTACTCGAGTACGCTCCGTTTTTTCGCCTTGATCTCGGGTAAATCAGCTGCAATCTGAACAGCTACAAATAATTTATTGAATCACAGCGCAGATTTAGACAGTATTCAATGGATATTGAATATAGCCTAGATCCTGCATTATTCATGAATAATGCAGGCTAGGTATAGCGTTAATTCATGAGCATCCATACATTATCATCAATAATGGCCGAATGTTCATAAAAACGTAAATATATGCTATTATGATAGTCAATGCCACGCATCCAACAGGAGGGGCTACTTGAACGTGCAAATACTTATGCGGCAAGCTCGCAAAGCCGCCTGTAAAGAGCAGTACCAAGAAGCATGCAGCTTATACCAACAAATCATTACTGCGGATGCAATGAAAGACAACTTGGATATCAAATTGCGATTGGCTTGGAGCCATGAGCGTTTAGGCAATATCAAGGAAGCCTGTGAGCTGTACTTACAAGTCATCCATCAATATACAATATCTGGAGAGGAAGGCGCAGCAAGGGCTTTGCAAAAGTCTATCGATGCCTTACAAACTCCCATAAAAGAAAATATTAAAACGCCAGACATTAAAGCGCTGGACGATGCTGAGATGATGGTAGTATTGCAGCAAATGGGTTCAGACATTCAGCTATTGCCAAGCGATATTTTATACCGTGAGGGCGACATACCAGACACTGTTTGGATGTTAAAACAGGGTTCGTTATCCATACATATGACAAGTTATAATGATTGCGATGACATTGAAGAGAGACATGCACAACAAGGAGCCCTGGTGCTCATAGGCGAGTTAAGCCTGTTTACTGGACAACGGCGCTATGCCACCGTACGCGCAGAGAGCCTATGTCGTTTGTGTGGTATAACAATTCAACGGATTAATGCCCACAAGGATCTCGCATTTCAAGCAGGCATGAAGCGTCTTTTATGCCAGCTCTGGGTTGACCCAACGTTGGCACAGCATGATATTTTTGAACGCATGAATGACGTAGACCGCTTATATTTAAGCCAATCATTGGAGGCCATCGAACTGGAAGCGGGTCAATGTTTGATGCAAGCTGGAGAAGAACATGATGGCGCTTATTTGGTGCAAACTGGTTGTTTGTTTTATCTGCATGATGCGAATTACTCACACGAGGATGAACTTGAGGATGGCAGTCTATTAACCAGCGTTGTATCAGGCGATATGGTAAACCTTGGTGGCTTATTGCATGGCTATCAAAGTGAATGTCGTATTGTCGCAGCAACCCCATCTCGCTTATTGCGTTTGTCCAAAGAAATGTTTGAATTATTTGCTCTGCGTCGACCATGGATCATTCAAGCTGTATTGCGTTATTGCCGGCGCCCAAGCCACTTGCAAGCATTGCAACCTGCCGAAGACTATTTATGGAAGCACAACAAACATGTAGAATTGCGGCGGGTTACATCAATTCAAGCTTGATAGACCCGCGTTGACATAGCTACAAGAAGTCAGTAAAGCCAAATAGCCATTAAGGAATGGTCATTAAATAACTTGTGCATTTAAAGCGCAGGACTTTTGTTCAGCATCAAGCCGCAAAAAGCGAAGCATAGACCCGCTATGTAAGATTTTCTTGCAACGCTGATGCTGGGCAAAAAGACAAGTTGAAGTGCACAAGTTATTTAATTCCCGTTCCTGAACGTATATTTGTGCTAAAATGCGCCACAAATTGTGCTGCGTCCGCTTATACGACACTAGGAGATTGAAACACCATGGCGAAGAATCAGGAAATCGCATGTTTTTCCCCCGGTTTAGCAGGAATACCTGTAACAGAATCCGCTATTTCATCGGTCGATGGAAGTATTGGACATTTGGAATACCGTGGTATTGATATTGAACAATTGGCAGAACAATCATCATTTGAAGAGACTTCGTTCTTATTAATTTATGGTTACTTGCCATCCGTCAATGATCTGGCTGATTTTAATTGTGGCTTACGCAAGCACCGTCGCATTAAGTTCCGAGTTCGGGATATTATGAAGTGCTTTCCTGAATCAGCGCACCCTATGGATTCATTGCAAGCAACGGTTGCTGTTATGGGTATGTTTTACCCGCTTCCCCATGCTTTAAATGGTGAACTGAGTGAAGAAAATATACGCATGGTTTGCCATAATTTGGTCGCAAAACTGCCAACATTGGTGGCAGCTCATGCCCGCATGCGTAAAGGGGATGACCCTATCCCACCACGGGATGACTTATCCCATGCTGCCAATTTCTTATATATGCTGACAGGCAACGAACCAACACTGTTGATGGAGCGCATTATGGATGTTGCCATGATTGTGCATGCTGAGCACACCTTAAATGCCAGTACATTCTCAACCATTGTAACTGCCTCAACACTGGCTGATCCTTATACCTGTATCAGTGCAGCCATCGGCTCACTTTCAGGACCTTTGCATGGTGGTGCGAACGAGGATGTACTGCATATGTTGGATGACATAGGTCATGTTGATCGCGCTGAGTCATATCTTCATGAGAAACTCGCCAACAAAGCAAAAATTGCAGGCTTGGGTCACCGTGTGTACAAAATTAAAGATCCACGCGCAACGCTTTTACAACAACTGTATGTTGAACTAACAAAAGAAATGGGTGAAGACCCAACCTATGAAATTGCCAGCCGTATCGAAGCATTATCCCAAAGCACCTTAGGAGCCAAAGGAATTTGTCCGAATGTCGACTTTTATTCGGGTATTGTCTATCGAAAACTCGGCATTCCAACAGATTTATTTACGCCTATTTTTGCCGTTGCCAGAGTGTCTGGTTGGCTGGCACATTGGCGGGAGCAGTTGGGGGTCAGTCGTATTTTTAGGCCTATGCAAATTTACACGGGTAAAAAGGGAGAAAGTTATCAGTCTATTGATAAGCGTTATACCGATTAGCGCCACCCTTTTTGCTGTTTCACAGGATTTGTTTTATATCTTTACAAAATACAGGAGTTGTTTTAAATGAATACCTATCGAATTATGTTTTTTTTCCTAATGCTTATCGCACTTTCATCCTGCGCCTTTGCTCCAGGCATGAATATGGAGAAAGAACAATTTACAACACAGGATGTGAATCACAATGATTTTCGTCAGAGCGTCACTATTCAAACAATCAATGGGCAGCTAATTGCTGATCAGCTGGCTGCATTGCTCAGTGCATCGACAGCCGGATTACCCGAAGAGTTACAGGAAAATGCTGCAGCTTATCAATACCTAATCGCACCCCAAGATGTATTGAAAATTACGATATGGGATCATCCCGAGCTAACATCGCCAGAAGGGAATATTCAAGCGCTTAGCGGAACCCTTGTTTACGATGATGGCACCATCTTTTATCCATATATAGGCTCAGTCCATGTTGCGGGTAAAACCATGGAGGAAGTCCGCCGCTTATTAACCAATGGGCTAAAAAGTTACATTGAAAAACCACAAGTGGGTGTTCAGGTCACATCTTTTCGTGGGCGTTTGGCCTATGTGACAGGACAAGTTTCCAAGCCTGGTGCTTTGGCATTGAACGACCAGCCATTAACGATGATGAATGCCATTTCACAAGTTGGTGGCGCACTGCCTGGTGCCGATCTTCAACATGCCATATTAACTCGTGATGGAAAAACATACCCTTTGGATTTGTTTTCTTTGTATGAACGTGGTCACTCATCACTCAATGTATTGCTTCGCGATGGCGATGTGGTGAATATTCCAGACAATGAACTAAATAAAGTATTTGTCTTGGGAGAGCTTGCCAAGCCTGCGTCCCTGTTTGTTAAAAATGATAAACTAACGCTTGCTGAGGTGATTTCAGATTCACAAGGCTTTGGCAATGCTGCAAACACCAGCCAAGTTTATGTCATTCGCGGGCGGCATACTAGCCTTGCAGAAAAGGCTACTGATCCAAAAACGCAACAAATTCCCATGGATCGCTTTGACAACTTGGCTCAACTGGAGATTTATCACTTGGATGCCACCTCCCCAGAGGCTTTGATGCTGGCAGATCAATTCAGGCTACATGCACGCGATGTCGTTTATGTATCACCAACCGAACTGAAACGCTTTTCTCGTGTATTTGCAGATATAGGAAAAATCGTCAACACAACAGCACAAACCTTTATCCTTCAAAGAACTTTATTTAAATAACTCTTTGAGAAACGGCTATGCGGGAACCATGTTCTTCTGAGCTACTGGTCATTGACTTGGATAACACACTTTATGCAGCAGATAATGGTGTGTTTGCCCGTATGGATACACGCATGACTGCGTTTATATCACAAGCCTTGCAGCTAGAAGAGGAAGAAGCCAACCGCTTGCGTATTAATTATTGGAAAAAATATGGCAGCACATTGCGGGGCTTAATGCTGCACCATGATATGCAAGCCGAAGACTTTTTACATGATGTGCACAATATTGATGCCCATGAATTACTCCAACCCAATCAACTTCTTGATGTTGCATTATCTGCTTTAACAGGGCGCAAGGTCATTCATACCAATGGTACTTGCGAACATGCCGAGTGCATTTTAAGCGCACTCGGCGTTCGCCATCATTTTGAGACTATCTATGATATACGCTACAATGAATACTTTCCTAAGCCGTGTGCAAATACATTGAAAATGTTGTTAGATGATGAAGGTGTAAGCCCTGCGCAAGTCCTAGTTCTCGATGATATGCAAGAAAACTTGGCTGTAGCGCAGAAACTTGGCGCAAAAACATGTTGGATTTCATCACAACATGACGCACATCACTGGGATTATCAGGCCAGCTCACTTGAGGCGTTTGTATTTGATACTATTGCTTGATAAAATCTGGGTATTCGGCATAACAGGCGCTGAACAACAAAAGGCTCCAAAATGTTTCACCGAACGAACATATATGGGTGAGAAGTAGTTCAAGGCACTGGGCTTGAGCTATTCACACACACTATTATATAGTGCTGTTACGATGCATAAAAACACCAAGCACTCTGTTTTTCATGCTTTTTGAATAGCTGGAGCCCAGTACCTGCGTTTTAAATGCACAAGTTATTTAATTCCCATTCCTAACCTGAATAATTCATAAATACTGTCGTGCCCTTGCTTGCCCCTTTATCCGCAACGAATTCTTTGCCAGTCGACCGTATCCATTGGTACGGCACTCCCGACAAAAAAAACGTTGCAAATAAAGGTTCTTCACAATCATCACAACGATTCATGAATTATTCAGGCTAAATTACAGCCTATGCATCAATACCAAGCTCTATACATTGACAACTTTGTGAACTACTCTGCACGCAGCTTTGAATAGGTGGAGGGCACCCATGTCAATTCAGTTTCCAGCGGTGAAAATTGGGAAAATTAAGGTTTCTACAGCTTGGTTGGGGCTACCGCTAAGCTTACTTCTGCTCATCTGTTTGATGGATTATATCAACGCCACCACCATTAAAAACATTAGCAACACGCACAACGTAGAGGCTCGCAACGGTAGTATCCGTATCACCTACACATCGCCCATTTCCACCATTCAATACAAACCCTCAAGTACATTTTATACCAGCATTAAAGTATCCGATGATCAGCGCACTGAAACACACACATTAATAAACGCTCCCTACAATGCTTCATTGGATCTCATTCGTGTCCATGAACCTCAAGGCAGGCTCATCAACTTCGAAAAGCTGCCCAAAAAGATCAACGTTCAAACAGCCCGAGAAAAAATCAGTCTTGCTCGCATGATTCCCCGCTCGGGTAGCAGTCCAACACCAGAGAGCATGGATAATCAGCTTGTCTTGCAATTCATCGGCAATGTCATTGGCGAATTTAAACAGGGCGAAAATATTTCCGTTGATGCTATGGATGTCGTCAAACTCACTCCAGCAATTAAAGGCTATTACCGTTGGAACAGTCCCAGTCAACTCGCATTTAATTTCACAGAAGACTCCCCTCAATTTAATACAACGTACCAATTTGATATCGATATCAAAAAACTTATTAAGCCAAAAACTCAGCAGTGGGTCGGGAAAAAAAACACCTATAAAATCACAACTGCCAGCAATCAGGTGTTTGTCAAAGATATATCACTCAATGGCAAAGTGCACTGGCAAGCCCCGCTACGCATTGAATTTTCAGGCAATATGGTAGGGGCACTTGATGTTCTTAAAATCAAAAGTCCAGACATTGTCCCCATCGATATTTCACCCAAAACAGCCGGTACATGGCGCTGGATCAATGCCCGAACCATCGAATTTAAACCCGACCGCTATGAGGGGTGGCCAACACGTCAAAATGTAACTGTCGCTATCAAACCTCTGATTAATCAAGATATTGACCGCACTTGGCGTGGTGGTGAGCAGGCTCACCTGCACTCGTTTTATGTACTTCCACGAAAGCAGTCCATCACCAGCTACAACCTAC
>JAUZQT010000082.1 GCA_030950825.1 Mariprofundaceae bacterium
CATTCTAGGCAATTTTGAAGCTCATTTTAACATCAGAAGAGCATAGTGACTGGGTGAATATCTAATTGTGATATGATTACCCTAATTTCTAACAAGATGTCAAAATTATGATTCTTACCCACTTAAAATTCAAAAGAGCCGTGACAGTTTACTAAATGCACTTAACTATTTCATTTTTTACCAGCGTTTTAGCTGATATCAGTTGAAATTCTAATCCAGACTCGAAACAGCAGCTCCCGCCACCATTAAACTTTAAACACCCATCCCCGTTGTAACATCCAACGATTCATTAACAGCAGTCCCCACAGTATATCCGAGCGATCCTCACCACGCTGATGACGTTGCCATTGCTCACGCACAAATTCACGCCGAACCAAACCACCCAGAGGATTCGATTGCATCAAAGCTTCAACCTCTCCTGATAAATCACCACGCAGCCAATGTTTAATCGGGGCCATAAAGCCTTGTTTGGGACGGTAAATAATATCATTGGGCACATAGTCCGTAGCAATTGATTTTAACATCACTTTTAAATTTTCCTGCCAAGGCATGCCTTTTAATTTGTATGATGTATCCAAGTGGCTCATCAAAGCCCAAAGTCTGGTATCTAGAAAAGGCGCACGTAATTCCAAACCATGCGCCATACTCATACGATCCCCCATCGCCAATAAATCATCATTTAGATAGCTTACAGTATCATAAACCATTGCCCCATTTACCACACCAAAACGTTGCAAAAGCCCTTCCAGTCCACCATATGCCTGCGCATTACTTTGCCATGCCTCATCTTGGCTGCTTGGCATGGCTTGTGTGAACATATCCTGCCATTGCGACTCATCTGTTCGCATCCATTGCAAATAGGCATCGCCCGCCGTTAAGTTTAGACCTTGCAAAAAGCGCCGCAAACGCCCACGCATATTACGGCTGGAATGGCTATCACCCAACGCTTGTACACACGCCAGTACAATGTTTCGACCAGGGATATGGCCTAAACGCTGATGCCATGCCATACCCAAGTAACGGGGATAACCACCAAACAACTCATCGCCACCCACGCCCGATAAAGCCACATCAACATAGGGCTTCGCAGCTTGACTAATCAGATACATCGGCAAAGCCGCAGCATTGCTGATGGGCTGATCAAAGGCCAAGGCCAGATCATTTAGGGAGTCTTGGGCATTGGCATTCACTTCAAGGGTTTGATGATTTGTCCCTAAATAATCAGCAACCGTTTGGGCAAAGCCACTTTCATCATAATCATCCAATGCACCTGATAAGCCCCCCGAGAAGCGAACGGAAAATGTGTGCAATGGCTGCGATACTTGTCGTGCCAATACGCCCGCAATTAGAGAGGAGTCCACACCGCCAGATAAAAATATACCCAAGGGTTTATCCGAAATCATACGCATGCAAAAAGCATCCTCTATAAGTGTTTTAACGTCATTTTGCACGTCATCAGGCGACCTACCTAGGGTTTGCTTTTCGTCTGGCAAAAAATGATAACGGCGAATCGAAATGGCTTCACCCAGCTTTACAATGGCATAACAGCCCGCAGGTAATTGTGATACTTCCTGATACATCGTGCGTGGTGCTTCCACACGCATGGTCAGTAAAATATCACGCACAGCAAGCAAATTGGGAGTTAAGGCCCAATCGCCTTTTTCAAAGCCTGACAACAATGATGAAAAGCCAACGCGCCCATCCTGCGCACATACAAAGAGTGGCTTTTCGCCAAATGCATCACGTGCAATCAAGCATATATTGTTGCGCTTATCCCATAGGACAATGGCAAACATACCATGCAACATGGCAAACATCGAAGTGCCAAAGCGCTGGTATAAATGAAGTAAAATCTCTGTATCACAATCCGACTGGAAGTGGATACCATCTTTTTCAAACTGCTGGCGAAGTGCTTGATAATTGTAAATGCAGCCATTAAATACCACCACAATATCATCAATTTGCATAGGTTGATAGCCACGCTCGTCCGCCCCAATAATAGCCAAACGATGGTGTATGGCCGAGAAATCTGTGGTGATATATTCCCCGCTATCATCAGGGCCACGCATTGCCACAGCCAGTGCCATACGATGAATTTCACGCTTTGTTTTTTGTTTACCAAGTATGGCTACAAAACCGCACATATACCTACCCTACAAGCAATAAATCAATGGAAGTAAAACTCGCCTGAGTCTATTTTTCTGATGTTTTGAGATTATTCAGCATATCTAACCCAAAAACCAATTGGGTCAAGACTCGATTGATTTCAATCTCTTCCCCCTGCTCGAAAAGCTCATTGCTGCGATTAAATTTTATGGCAAACCCAAGCTTATCCGTCCAGACAATGAAGCCGTGTTGTAACTGATCAGCATACGCATAAAATGCGCAGCAGGATCTTAAAAAACCGTTATTCCAAGTGCTTGGGCAGGTTCAGCATCCTGTTTGCTGAGCTTACCCAAGCATAGGATGACGTTTTTTATAGTTTGGTAGAGCAACTTGTAAGTGAGATGAATAGGTACGTAAAGTATTTCGTTTGGAGTTTTGGATGCTTGATATCTGGATTGCCAAAGGACTTGTATTTACAGTACGAACTTTGCCGTTAAGCTGCCGCACAATGAAATATGACTTGCAAAGGATTGACGATGACTCCTGATGATTTAACGGTAGATTATGAAGAAGGTGGTATTTTGACCACCAAGCAGCTGGACAAGGTTATTTTGAGTAAAGGTGCATGGACGACCATTCTATTTCGTTATCAAAGCTGGGTGAAAGCAGATCAATCTTATAGCGATGATAAATACATTATTCGCCGTTATCAAAAACGTGATGGGAAATATACACCGCGTTCTAAATTTAACATCACCAATGCCAAGCAAGCCAAGATGATTATTGAAACATTAGAAGGCTGGATTGGCGAAACATAAACACTAGGAGGCTGTCCGAGAATAGAGACCGTAGCGAGGAAATCCCATGTTGAGTCATGATTTTCGACGTGTAAGGCGAATAGCAGGGTCTATTTAACGAAAATAGACGGAAATCATGGCCGAAATGGGGGTTTCGCAGTAGGTTTTTCTATTCTCGGACAGCCTCCTAGGATTGCCATGCGTGCATGGCAATCTTGCTTGATTATAATGCCGTAGATTTTATTAAATGATTGGGTATCTTATTTTTAATTTGATCATGCAGTTCAGGTAAAAGAGACCAATGCACACCTTGTTTATAATGGTGTGCAGTATGGTAACCGAGATTACCCGTTGTGATATTATAAAAACGATTAATATTATTTCTGGAGGCCGCAAACTGATTTTTAGTATTTAAATCGGCATGGTGTTCAAATGTTGCCCAAGAGGTTAGAAGTAGGCCGCAAATCATGGGTAAAACAAACAGAAATAAACCTTGCATGGGCTTGAACCACGTTAGCATTGCAACAACCACAAGTGTCAGCACGGCATAAAAAACAAATTTCTTCTGTATCTTAGGGTAGCGGTTGCCTACCTCATAGCCGCGAGGATAGGCAGAGGCTGCAACATTTAGCGTGTATTCAAGCTCGCCCATTGTTTCGCCCGATTTTCGTTGCCAGCGGCTCTCATCTTTGTTTTGATCCAGATAGTTTAAATGGTGACCCAAAACATGGTGTAATACCCATAAATTGGTGGTTACACCAGTATGTAAGGCATAGAAAAGCTCTAGTAGACGGTTTAAAGGCACTTGTTTGAATGTTGGCGTGTGTTGGTGGTGGTGATTCCAAGCGCCAATTTTTCCTTTGGGAATAATCATAATCAGCCAGAATGCTGCTAAAACAAAGGCACTCT
>JAUZQT010000083.1 GCA_030950825.1 Mariprofundaceae bacterium
GAATTTTTCCGGCGGATAAAAGCTGATAGCGAGAGAATTCCAATTTTCTATCTGATTAGAATCTATTTTTGTTGATTGCGAGGAATTACAGGCAAACGTAATCTTTCCTTTCTGGCCTAGATGACTTCCTGAAAGCGTGATTTTTTCATCCCATTTTTCAAATGTCTGTACCCAGTTCTTTTGCATCTCCCCAGAGTCGTCCTTGATGTAAT
The DNA here is from genome assembly GCA_030950825.1 of Mariprofundaceae bacterium. Lineage (GTDB taxonomy): Bacteria > Pseudomonadota > Zetaproteobacteria > Mariprofundales > Mariprofundaceae. Next base: position 213 of record JAUZQT010000083.1, read on the forward strand.
TGATGACAGGCACTTCCCTGCACCAGTTGACGATACTTTTCAAAACACCGTCATCATTCCTGGCATAAGGCTTTTCAACATAGCCTGGATGCAAATGCGTTGGATACGGATCCATGCGTTTACCCGACTTTCCAAGCAGAGAACAAACAGATTTTACTTTTTCCCCGCCGACTTTACCCGTCATAGTGCGCTCTTCGCTTCTGTCCCCCTTATAATCTAGCCAGGTTCCCTCATAAAATCGGTCAGCAAGATATACACATGCTTTCTGAGTAACTGGCTTATCGCTGCTGCGCAAGGTATTGAGCAGATCAACGCTGTCGCGTTCACACCAGTAACCGCTGTGCGAACGATTGAAGAAGCCAAACCAAGCTTTTTTGTCCATACCGCCATCGTCATCGTCTGGAAGATCGGTGATATTTTTCGGCTCAACGTAATTGGCCAATTTTGTATAATGATTGCCTGTTTTTACATTTCCAAATGAACCGATTAGCCCTTGAGCCAAACCAGTGCCATGCCTTAGAGATTTTATGGCATTGAATTTTCTGATTCTATAACTGATGGTAATAAACATTTGTCGATCTTTCGCTGATTGTTTTTGGAATGTAATATATTTATATATTGATTTTGCCGCTTGAACTCTTGCTCTTGCTGCCTGGCCGATCGTTGTCAGACTATCCCTCCAACCAACAGCAATAGCCTCATTGGTAACCCACATATCATCACATTTGAATCCAAGGGATGTAAATCCTTTGATATCATTTCTGGGTTTGGACTGCTCTATTCCAAATCCACCAGCCGGATTCCCTCCAAACCCTCGAATCACTTCTGCCCATCCAGCCATCAAGCATTGTTGCATCTGGAGTTTCTGCATATCAGCATTCATCGGATAGTCTTTGCCTATTGTTTTTACATATTCTTTGCCGAAACCTTTATCTAACAAATCCAGGAAGCGATCATCGCCAATACCGTTATATCCAGCAAATCCAGCGGTAAATTTATTTGGCACATGTTTCCATTGTGGTATGTAATAGCCACCCTTGGTGGTTGCGCCTTCAACCTTTTTTGTACTGGCTAGCCAACGAATAAATTTAGCTACATGCCCCTTCTGTGCTTGATTTATATAAGTTTCTGTCCATGTCACTTGTGGTGAAGACAATGCATCAGGCATTTTCGCAACGCCTTCCGACCCATGCAGCAAACCTGCAAAAGCTGCAACAACAGTATTTGCTACAAGCCCTTTTTCAGGCAGCTCACTGTATCCAGAAGCATTCCACCGCTCCCACATATGACCTGTGGACCAACGATCCTGAAGAAAATGCTGAGCATAACCTTCTACAGACAGCGCCTCACGTTCCGCTTCCCTGATATATTCCTTGTAATAATCAAGGGCACCTGAGTCTTTGGAGAAAGTTTCTCTTAATGACTTTGCATGACCAGCCAGATTGAGCGCCAGCTTATGGAGATGCCAGTATGATTTTTTTGCCTGAGTGCCGAAGTGATTGGAATTCAAAGCTCCCATCCAGCCTAGGAATTCATGACAACGCCATGGAGATCCAGGAATTGGGCAGAAATAATTCTTATTAATCCAGTCATTTATCGAATATGAAAAATCAGGAATGCCAGAGAAGTGTGATGGCGCCGGAAGTTGCCGGATTTCCAGTTCGCCATCTTCTGGAGCAGAAGGATAGCTACCCAGTGATCTTAATTCTAAGTTTCGAAAAATTGATGCATTCAGATCGGTGATCATAATCGGATTTTTATTGAAAGAATAATGCTTCACACCAAGCTCTGTCAGAGACCAGTCGGATAACGCGGCATGTTCATCCTTTTTGCGTGCTTCCTCTTTCATAGAACGACCAAACGAATTATAAATCGCTTCCCAGCCGGATTTCGTTTTTATATCTGTTTCCCAGCCATAAACAGGTTGCACAAAAAACAAAAACAATAAAACCCAAAGGATATATTTCGTAGTTTTCATTCTACCGCCCCCGCTTCACGCGGGGCGCAAACCGCAGCATCTACCAAAAATATCGTCTCAATACCATCCAGTTGCTGTCTGGCTGTCATGCCTGCATTAAATTGCTTTGCATAAGCATCTTTACATGTTGCGGGGCATTGTGATTGCGCAACGCATACTGTGGTTTGCGTTGCATCATCCTTCTCATCAACACAGTCCATGATGGTATCCAGACAGTCACCCAGTTGGGCAATGGCATCATTGATATCTGGTCGAACCGTTATTTTGACTCCTCTAAGATGAGCGTTTTCAATATCTGCTATTTCTTCGATATTCTCCAGACATTCACCAACACATTCAGAATCATATGGAACTGTAGTCGGTTGCCACGGACTGGGAATCTCTGGTATTTTAGCATTTTCAACTGGGGGTTCATCATTAGAGGAAAAAATAAATCCAATAACTATGAATAGAAGTGCGATAACACCAATTGCCATAAAACGCTTGTTATTGTTCATATCCCACCACCTCCATTGTTTTAATCATGGTTCCATCGCAACCCATGAATGAATCAAACGTAACACCCAATCTATTTCATTGTCTGTGCTACAAGTACAAGCATGCTCACCATGCCTGAAGAAATCATCAATTTTCTACCAGCAGGTTCATCGCTTCGCTCACTTCTTTGGTCAACTGCTGAAAGCCCTGCTGCAATAACTCGGGTTTAAACGATCCGTTCTTCGCATCCCAGCTTTCCCAATGCAGGTTGATATAGAGATACAGAAGGTTTACTGCATCAAACAGTATTTCATATTTTGCGAATTGAATGGCGTTCTCCGCAGGAGCCAATGGTTCCATCAGTTGCGGGAGTCTCTTGATGATGTTCGCTTCGCTCTGCTTCTGTTGTTGTAAAAATATACGCATGGCTGGAATAGATCCGCCATTAAGCGAGGCAAGGGAACCAGCTACTCGGGATGCGTTGCTCACATTCGCAATTCGATGATGCAATATTTCTCGCGATTCAATCGTGGTGAGTCCATCGCGCAAATAGGGGGCGACCTGCTGCATTGCCGCCTGAAACTGCTCAAGGCGAACATTTCGCAGTATCATAAACATTTGAAGCGCATGTTCTGATACCTGCGAAACATCTGGTTTGGATTTATGGTCTTCTTGCGCATACAGCCCTGTCGAAAGGCTTAGCAACATGGCCAATAGCGTAATATATTGAATCTTCTTCATGGTTATCTCCTTATCTCGATCTGATATATAGGGTTATGGATGAAATGATTATTATTGCTGAAAAGACAAGATAAATGGATGAAGAAACCATGGCCAAAGGTAGTAGAATAAAAGCATCTGCTTCTTTCAATGTTAAAGTACTGACAACAGCGATGGCTGCAAAGGTGGAAAATGATAGGCCTGTGGCTAATAAGGCAGAGAGAAGGTCGATTATATTCAGGCTAATGATCCGAGCATGCAGACTATTCAGGTACCATTGATTAAAGAGGTAAAGTTGAATCAACGTAATAAATAATGGCAGACAAAACAGTAAAATAATCGAAATGCTGATGCCATCGCCGCTTATGCTGGATATGAGCAATGTGAAGGTGATTAAGAGTTTCCCCAACAGAAGCCAGTGCGAAAACTTATGTTTCACGCCTCCTCCAGATAGAGTTCATTGGTATGTCCTGTAAATTCAGATAGGCATTGCAGCTTTTCGTGGCAGTACGGGCAGATCAGAGGAAGTTCCAAATCGCATCCAGCAAACTTATCAAAGATCAATCGAATATCTTCAAAGCATAAAGGGCACTCTTCCACCGCAAAGCCTATATGCTTTGGCAGTGTGATCTTTTTATCCATCTGTTCCCAGTTATCCTCCGGCGAGGTCAAATCAGCGAAGGCTTGCATATTCTCTGCTGATTGGATGAACACTCTGAGTTGCAGATTCATGGATTCAAGTTGCTGAGAGTCCATGTCTATTCCACCGGAATCTCTTCTAACACGGCGATTTCCTCTGCTAGGCGACGATTGAGTTGTTGGTAGCCCGCATCCAGATCGCCATTGCTGAATACAAGCTTTTCACCATCTACTTTCCAATTTCCCCAATGAAGTTGCAAATATTGCCATCTATCCTTCGTTGCATTCATCACGTTGGAGTACTGCGCAAAATAGAGGCGATCTTTTTTAAATTCGTCCATGTGTGCCACCAGCCTGCCAACCGCTTGGTTCGCTTCAGCTATATTACTTCCATTATCTCGCAACATTTTAATCATGGAGGGATAGGCATTGCCGCTCAAAAAGGCCAATGAGTGGGCTACACTGGCAATACTGGTTGCCGCCAGAATATGTGGCTGAAGATCCCCTTGCGATTTCATTTCTGAAAGTTTTTCGTCATCAAGAAAGGGTTGAATCTTTTCAAGCGAGGTTTCGAACTGCTCCATCAACATCATTCGCTGCGTCATGATCATGTGATAACCACCCTGAAACAGCTGCTCAGTAGTTAATTCTCGTGCTTGCTGGGCATCTTCTCCAGCAACAATTGGGGTAGATCCGATAAGAAAGAAAAACAAGAAGAGCGTGAATAATGTGACAATGGGAATATGGTTGGAGCGCATATTAAAGCAGTATAAGTAATGTTTAGCAGTATGTTTATATAATGGCATCACTATCTCACCTCTATTCTTTCTACAATGACAAACAACTTTTAACGAGCAATGAGTGTTAAAGCCAACTCAGTGACTTTATCACTCTCAAAAGCTTATCAGCGAAAGGTTATCTGATAAATAAAACTTGAGTAGGTGTAATAGTTTACTCCTACATAGGAAATATTACTCATTTAACTATTTAACCGATATTCATCACCATTAAAGCCGCGTTCAAGAAAATGTTTAAGCATAGGATATAATGAAAGAGTATTGGCCTGACAATGTTTGTTTAAGCGATTAAACCTACATTGTTTTTCGAAATACTAAGGAGTCGGCAAGAAATAAGCGTGACAATTCAGCGCAGGAATTTTACCCGCTTTCAAGGCGCGGAAATGGACGTATTGCCCAGCTATACAACACTTTTCGCAACGAAGAAAACGAGTGCTGATGATGGATATGCCAACAAGAAGGTTCGTGAGCAATGCCTTGAAGATGGTGTTGAGGTTTTTAGCACCTCTGTTTTTCACCATTCACCCCTCGAACAACAAACTTTTTCTTGTTTCGTCTTTTATTCCGTAGGGTGCGAAGGTTTTAGCGATAGCAAACAGATTTCGCTTCACTAGGTTCAGCGGGAAGGAAGAGTAAAAGATTGGAAGTCAAGCTGCCTGATGATTCGCTGTTACCTTTCTTTCTTCGCTGGAGGATCAGTACGGCTACAACACGACAGGAGGACATGATATGGGTATGTTAATCAATGGTGTATGGCAAACAGATGATGGCATATGGGCTTCCAAAGATGGAAAGTTTCACCGGGTCGAATCGAAGTTTCAATGCGATGGTGGCAGCACTACTGTTCCCGCTGCAATGGATCGCTACCACCTGTATGTATCGCTAGCCTGCCCTTGGGCGCATCGTGCATTGATCTTTCGTAAATTGAAGGGTTTAGAAGCGATGATTCCTGTCACGGTTGTGCATCCACACATGTTAGATCAGGGCTGGCAGTTTGCTGAACCGGAGCCGCTGTATGGCTTCACCCATGCGCATCAGCTCTATAGCAAGGCTGATTCAGCTTATACGGGGCGGATAAGCGTTCCTATTTTATGGGACAAACAGCAGTCGACCATCCTGTGCAATGAATCTGCCAATATTATTCGTATTTTTAACTGTGCCTTTAATGCACTTACCGGCAATACGGATGACTATTATCCCACGCATCTGCGCAGCGACATTGATGCCATCAACAGGTTTGTCTACGATAAAATTAATAACGGTGTCTACAAATGTGGTTTTGCCACCAGCCAAACCGCCTATGAAGAAGCCTTCAACTCACTATTTGAAGCATTGGATCAGCTGGAAGCACGGCTTGCAACACAATCCTACTTGGTTGGAGAAGCGATTACCGAGGCTGACTGGAGACTGTTTACCACCTTGATTCGTTTTGATGCAGTCTATGTTGGTCACTTTAAATGCAACCGCAACCGCATCGTCGATATGCCAAACTTGTGGGCCTATCTACGTAGACTGTATCAGCAGCCGGGCATCGCCGAGACCGTCAATTTTGAACATATCAAACAGCATTATTATTTTAGCCACCAACATATTAATCCTTCACGGATTGTGCCAGCAGGGCCGGATATGAATCTTGCTTTCACCAATTGAATTCATCATCCACGGCCAATAAATGGATATGGTTCGATGTGACCGTGTAACCAAGCACACTCAGACCATAACGTTTCTTTGCTTCAAACAACCAGGCAATCCAACTCTTCCGATCTATTGCAAACTTGAATAAAAAAATTACCTTTATGGCAGCGATGCGTAATGTGCCATACTTGTCCTGGGATATGATGACGATTAGATCGCGGCATGGCTCCCCCTTTAGAAGCACTTTTTTCATATCAAAAAGGTGCTTCTAAGCTCTTATATCTACCATATATAGACCAATCTTCCTTTTATTTCAATACTTTACCTTGGTGCGACTAAGGCATTCTAAGTTCACAAAGGCATTTCAGATTAATCAGTTTCATGAAGCACTTGCAGCTATGGAAAATTTCATTTTCTAACTCCCCTACAACGCTCATATATTAGTTAAGATGAATATTCAGAAAATGCAAATAAGACAAACAGAAATGCTTAAGCTTGCAAAGAAGAAGCTAGGAAGCAGCCTACACATATGTGCCAGATTCGTTCCATTATATTAATCGCTATGACGGTTTTTTTACTATCTTGCCAACAAGCAGACGTTGATACCCACGAAACACGTTTTATGATGGGAACACTGGTAAGCTTTACTGTTACACATGCGGATAAAACGCTGGCAAAAAAGGCCATTCGAAAGGCTGCTGAAGAAATGCAACGCGTTGAAAGTATTTTCACCATTTATGGTGATCAACCCAATGATATTAAAGCCTTCAATCAATCACCAATAAACACTGGTATTCATTTCACCCCAGAAATTAGCAAGCTGCTTAAAACCGCATTAATGATAGAACGACAAAGCCTTGGTAGCTTCAATCCAAAGCTTGCTTTGCTCAATAAACTCTGGGGCTTTTCTCAAACCATAGCAGTAGAACACCCGCCTTCTCAGCAGGCCATTGAAAAATATTTACACGGCACACAAAGATGTCTTCAACAGCAAGCAAAACAATGGTTTCGTAGTACATCAAATTGTCAGCTGGATTTTGGTGCAATTGCCAAAGGTTATGCCATTGATCGCGGTATTGCAGTTCTTAGGCAATATGACATTCAAAACGCTATGATTAATGCAGGTGGTGATATGCGCTTAATCGGCAAACATGGTTCAAAAGATTGGCGTATTGGTATTCGAGATCCGCGTCATAAAGACGAAATTATTGCCACCCTCTCACTGCATGGTGATGTCAGCATTGTAACATCCGGTGATTATGAACGTTATTTTATGTATCAAGGTCAACGTTATCATCATATTCTGGAACCCAAAACAGGCTGGGTTAGTCGCCATAGCCAAAGTACCACGGTGATTGCCGCCAATGCGATGCTCGCAGATGCATGGAGCACGGCTTTATTCGTGGCTGGAAAGAAAGGTATAAAACTGGCTGAAAAATATGGCTTACAAGCCCTTATTATTGATTCCGAGGGGCACCAATATACAACTAAGGATATGCCCATAAACTTGCTCAGTAAGCCATAGCTTACTATGCTATAGCCATTCTCTTTCAAAACAGGATCGATACTCATGGATGTTTCAGAATTACTTGCCTTTACTGTAAAAAATGGTGCTTCAGATTTACACCTCTCCTCTGGTGAGGCTCCAATGATTCGTATTCATGGGGATATGACACGAATTAAAATGCCGGAGCTGGAAGAACGTATCGTACAAGCCATGGTATATGACATAATGAATGATAACCAGCGTAAGATGTTTGAAGAACACCTTGAGCTCGACTTTTCATTCGCTTTGGGCGATATCGCACGTTTTAGGGTGAATGTATTCAAGCAAAACCGTGGGCTTAGTGCTGTCTTTCGTGTGATTCCAACCGAAGTATTCACCTTAGCTCAACTAAAATGCCCTGAAATTTTTAAAGAAATTTCAATGATGCCACGTGGTATCTGCTTGGTAACGGGGCCAACTGGGTCAGGAAAATCAACCACCCTTGCGGCGATGATGGACTACCGTAATGAAAATGAAAAAGGGCACATTCTTACCATTGAGGATCCGATTGAGTTTGTCCATAAATCCAAAAGCTCATTGATTTCCCAACGTGAAAAAGGTCCGCATACCCATTCATTTGCCAATGCACTGAAAAGTGCCCTGCGTGAAGATCCCGATGTTATTCTGGTGGGTGAAATGCGTGACTTGGAAACCATCAGTTTGGCTTTATCTGCTGCCGAAACAGGCCATATGGTCTTTGGCACATTGCATACTTCATCGGCACCAAAAACCATTGACCGCATCATTGATGTATTCCCAGCGGCTGAAAAAGAAATGGTGCGAGCAATGCTTTCTGAGTCACTCAAAGCAGTTATTTCACAAACCCTGATGAAAACAGCTGATGGTAATGGGCGTATCGCAGCCCATGAAATTATGTTAGGCACACCAGCTATTCGCAACCTCATTCGTGAAAATAAAATTCCACAAATGGTATCTGTGATGCAAACAGGTCAGCGTGAAGGCATGCAAACACTCGACATGAACCTTCAAACACTTCTGAAGACCCGCAAAATAACCCAAGAATCTGCCGTAGAGAAATGTCAGAACAAGAAACTTTTTGGTGGTTAATACTGAAGTGGCCCACTAGTCAATGACATTTTATAGGTTAATTTAAGAGTGTTTCTCCTTGTACTGTTTTTTTCAGTGTTCGTTCAATAGTGCCCTTGATATTAGACTATGCCGCAAGAGCCAGTTGATGCCCGCCATAATACATTTCTGCGGGCGTTTTTTCACCCAATGCCTGATGTCTACGTTCGAAGTTATAGAATTCAAAATAGCGATGCCGTGCACTGATTAACGCTTTAACAGAGCCGTACTCCCTGGTGTAAACCTCCTCGTATTTCACTGACCTCCATAACCGCTCTATGAATACATTATCCATCCACTGGCCTTTACCACATTAATACAGAAATCTGTCTCCATAGTAATCGACACTTCCCACGACAACACAAAGCGACTGTGCCAATCCATTACTGCTGTCAGATAAACGAAACCACTAGCCCACATTATTCATGAATCGCCGTGATGATCGCGCCGAAGCTTTGTTTGCAACGAATTTTTTGCCATGAGTGCCGTAGCCATGCATACGGTCGATTGGCAAAGGATTCGTTGCGGACAAAGGTGCAAGCGAGGGCGCGGCAGCATTTGTGAATAATGCGGGTTAGGGGTCTAGTATACTCCTAGGAGGCAGTCCGAGAATAGAGATCGTAGCGAGAAAATCATGACCGAAATGGGGGTTCGCAGTAGGTCTTTCTATTCTCGGACAGCCTCCTAGGTCTTAGCTTTTCTCTGGTTTGTTGGAGGCTATATATTTTGGATCTAAGCTAAGTTGCTGATAAATACGCCATCGTCCTCTGGCTGCTTGTTTTAAATGCTCATCCCAACCATCAACAAAATCTACAATATGGGAAAAACCTGATATATCAGTGGGCACTTCCAAGCCACCATTGACCAAAACAGCAGCCTCATTGTCTCTGCAAATAGACGTTGCCAATAAAATAGGCTGCTGGGCATTCCACGCTTGATCATCACCTGCTATGCCATGTGCCAAAAACGATGTTGCCTGAATGGTCCATAAACGTTCATCCAATTGCGCTACAAAACTATCTGTAGGACATAGTACCAATACAGAAGGCGTTAAACGATTGCGCCGCAATAATAACGAGGCAATACCCTCCACACGATCTGGTTTTTCCAACAACTCAAAATGAACCATTGTATCAGCGCTCATATTGTATCGACTGTTTCCAAAAGACCATGACCAGCCACAGGGAAACAAGTGGGAAAACCACGGCCAGAGGCTGCGCCGTTGCGGGTTGAATTTGGTAACCCAACCCCAATACAGCCCCCTCAATAACCACAATCATACCCACAATTCGCCAGCACCAGTCTCCCTTATTCCAACGCTCAACTGGCCATAAACGCGACCAACGATGGCAGACCCACATGCTAAGCATACCAATGAGTAGACCCGCAAATACATCCAGAGGAAAATGCACACCACCATAAATTCGCCCATATGCCGCTAATAAAAACAAGCTCGCTACCAAGCCTGCTCGCCAGTCCCTCCACTGCCATATTAAAAAAGCCAATAAAACCATCACGCCATCCGATGTTGCGTGTCCTGATGGGAATGTGTGTGAATGCAATGCCGAGCCCAGTAGGTGCACATCTTCAAATACTGCAGGCGGACGAGGCAGATCAAATAGGCGCTTAAGTAGCTGAGCAATCATACCCGACAATAAAAAAGCCACTGTTGCTGCCATGCCTAAGCGAAATCGAAACAACATCAGTACGGCACAGCATAGGGCAACAATCAAGCCATCTCCCAAACCTGAAACTACACCGATCACAGTATCAAAAAATACTGAATTCGCCCCATTAATGAGCTTGAACAAACTTACATTAAAACTATCTATCATGCGAACAAGCTGCTTATTTATAGCATATAATCAAGGAATCTTGACTGCTCTAATGTAAAATCGGAGTAGTATATCTTTTATCCTGAATAATTCACAAATACTGTCGTGCCCTTGCTTGCCCCTTTATCCGCAACGATTTATGAATTATTCAGGTTATAAACTGTTGAGTCCCTACGCAATTGATTGCCAAAAAGAACAACGCTCTTTATCCTGTCGCCATGCGTGCTTTAGCCCTCATGGCTTTTTTTGCCTTACAGCTTTCTGTATTCACATGTGGATTCGATATTCATGTGCATGCAGCTGGAATTGATTCAGGTCATATTGCTGAACATGTCCATGCTTCTGGTGCTAATCATGAACAAGGCTCACACAATCATGGATGCCATGTTCACGCATCGCACACATTTTCTGCATCTGAATCGGAACAACATGAAAAAACCGTATTGGTCGCCACTTTTGTGCATCAGTACGCTCTGGCTGATTTGAGCCTCAAAGAACTGCCACTCTTAATAGAACACCCTCCAAAATCACTGCATAGCTGATTTTTCAATAACCTCACATTAGACAGCCTTTTTTGGCTGTGCTTATTGCTGTTTATTCCAGAAAATTAGCTTCCCCTCACATTAATGGAATGGAAATTCCTAAATATCTCATCACAGGGGGAAACTGTGCGAATACGATTCTTAATGATCGGAATGCTATTAAGCATTCACCCATTCTATGCCAATGCAGTAACACTGAAGGCAGCAATGGATGCTGCTGTAGAGCAGCACCCAATGTTAAAGATATCCAAAATGCATATTGATGGGGCTCAGGGTGAGCTTCAGGAGCAAGGTTCCTATGCATACAACCCTGAGTTGACGGTTGAGCCGCAGCGACGACGAATCAATGGTGGTGGCTCATCAAACGATTACTACATCACGTTGTCGCAAGGGATAGAGCTTGGCGGCAAGCAAAAGTATCGCGAGTTGTCCGCTCAGGCTGGCTTAGAGGCCGTTAAGCTGGAATCTAGTACATTGCATCAACGAGTAGCTATTAATGCAGCGAGAGCATTGGTGGATCTGTACTTCTCGAAACGTGAACTGTTATGGCGAAATCAACAGACAGTCACTTTATTGAAGTTGCATAAGGCAATTTTAAGACAGATGGAACTTGGTGAAGCCAACCAACTGGATGTAAACCTCTCTCAAGCTTCATTGACTCAGGCTATCAATGCTGAAGCCCAGGCTAAGCAGCAACATACCATGAATGTGTCCAGATATGTGATGGCTGTTGGTGCAGCGGGAGATATTAAAGATATTCAACCTGAGTTGCCTAAACTACTCGTGGGTTGGCAACTCTTAGCTGACCCGGTCGGAATCGCTATGAACTCTCGACCTGAGATCACCGTCAAACGGCAACGATTGGCTCAGTATTCAGCGCAGGCCGATCTTGCTAATGCTAAACGAATTCCAGATGTAACTATTGGACTAACGGCAGGTAGAGAGGCTGGTGATCAACTCATCTCACTTGGCCTTACAGTCCCTATCCCGGTACTCAACAGCCACAGTGGCGCATATCGAACGGCACTGTCTCAGACATCGGCATATAAAACCGAACTGCAATGGTTTGAACAGCGTGTGAAGCTCGAAGTTCAGCAAGCAGTGTTTAACCACACCACTGCCATGCAAGCACTATTAGCAATGCGTAAGGTCGAAGGCAAGCCTGTATCTTCGGATAACATTGCGTTGGCAAGAAAGGCTTTCGATGCCGGCGAATTGGATATCGAAGAGTTGGTCGTACACATCAACCAGATACTTGAATCTCGCATCAATGCCGCAGCAGTTGTTAAAGAGGGCTGGTTAGCCAGTATTCGCCTGGCTGAAGTGCTGGGACATCCAGAATATATCCTCCAAGGAACCCAATAATGAAAACATTCATAGCTTTAATAACGGCACTAATATTGTTTACGAGTGCCCCTGCCATGGCAGAAGATCATGGCCATGATGAAGCTGGTCATGCACATGAAAGTATTGATAACCATAAAGAAGATGATCATAGCAAGGAAAAGCCTGATGCTCACGCAGGGCATGATGATCATGAAGAAGGTGGCCACGGGGAGGAAAAAACTGATACTCATTCAGGGCATGATGATCATGAAGAAGAGGGAGGAGCTATCAAGCTCACTCCAGCCCAGATCAAACAAGCGGGCATAGAAAGTGAAGTGATTAAACACCGCTCTGAAGTTCAGGCTATTCATGCGCCAGGAAGTGTCGATTTCAACGCGTATACATTGGCAGATATCACCACACTGGTGGATGGTGTGATTCATGGACGGCATATTCGGTTGGGTGATGCTGTGGAAAAAGGACAAAAACTGGTGACACTGACCAGTTCAGCATTGGCACAGTCCGAGGCTGATTACTTAAGGGCAGAAGCAGAACATCGTAAAAGCAAGTTAGACCTAAAACGCATTGAAGGCTTGGCACAGGAAAAAATTGTCTCGCAAGCACGGCTTCAGCAGACAACAAGCATCCATCAGGCAGCGCATGCCAACCTTGCCGCCGCGCGCGCCGCATTATCCTCCTATGGTCTCTCAGGCAAGAAAATTAATACACTAATCAGTTCGAGCCAATATGGTCAGTTGACCCTTTATGCCCCAAGTTCAGGGACAATTGTGGCAGATGCCTTCCGTATAGGGCAGCACATTGCTGCGGGTACACGGTTGATGCAGGTCGTTGATGAATCAACCGTGTGGGTTGAGGTTAAACTGCCTCAATCTAAGATGGATGGTATAGGAAAAGGGCGATCTGCTGTTGTATCGACCAAAGATAATAAAAAGCATTACCGCGCCAAAGTGATCAATATTCATCATCAGTTAGACAAGACGACACGTACCGTGGGCGTACGCCTTGAAGTGCAGAACCCTGAAGATGCTTTGCATCCGGGCATGTTTGTCAGTGCTGAGATTGAAACAGGTTCGGGTAAAGAGGCATTGTTGTTGCCAGAGGAGGCCATTCAACGACAGGGCAATGAACTCATTGTCTTTGTTGAAGAAGAGCTCGGCCATTTTGAGCGTAGAGAAATTCGTGTCGGTAAATCCAGCATGGGCTTCGTGCCAATTATTGAAGGTCTGAAAGAGGGTGAATCTATTGTTGTGAAGGGCGCATTTGTCCTTACTTCAGAGCTGGCGAAAGCCGGTTTTGAAGTGCACAACCATTGAGGTAAACATTATGTTTAGTAAATTAATTGATGCGGCGATCAATAATCGCCTGCTGATTCTATTGTTATTGTTGGGTTCAATGGCCTATGCGCTGTT
>JAUZQT010000084.1 GCA_030950825.1 Mariprofundaceae bacterium
CCTCGATTGGGGTTGGCTACAGTTTCACCCGCACGTAAAAATACAATATCTGCCAAAGAAGCATATTGTGAAACACGCCATAACATGACTTTTTTATCTTCATTGGTGCATGCGTATAAGTCCATGCGGCGAATCAACTCATGTTGAATCACAAATTTCTTCAAGCGTGCTATATCCTGCTTGCACTCTTTGGGTAATGATTGTGCAACCAGTAGCCCCAAACGAGCAATATCCAGGCTTTGGCGAACCTCAATCGTGCTATGTGAAAAATGCTGCATACAGTCGCTGCTTAGCTGACGGCTGGACAAATCCAATGCAATACCAGCAACATTGATAATTTCACGCAAGTAGATTTGACTATCCATACTTTTCTCTTTTAAATGCAGGATGCCAACTTTGTAGGATCGCAAGATCAGGCTTCCCATATCCTTTGCCAACACATCAAGGTAGCGCTCCAATTCCCCCAAGTGTTTCAGACGAAAAGACAGCGGTAATAAAGGTGCGTTATTCAGGCTATTCAGCCATGCCCGCACATGTCTGGATAATAAGCGACGCTCATCTTGATCGCTGCTAGCAGCCAAAGCATCCAATTGTTTGATCAAACTTACAAACTGCACACGCAATAAATCGAGCAGCATATTCGAGCGATCTGCATCTGCAGTATACACCGATAAGTTTAAATCCTTTCCCAACTCCAATGATAAGGATGCAATGAGTACTTCGCGCTTACGCTCATCTTCTTCTTCATTATTATGCTGTTGCGGTATATTTACCATTTTCCTACGCACCTCATCGCTTGATATTTCACATAAAACAAATGAGCAGATAAATATTTTTTAACCAGTGATAAATATTTCATATCATGGGGTGAAAATTTTTATCTGCGTTAGGCATCGTAAACCAACGACTTGTTTATTTACGATGCCTTAGCCCAAATACACACGCGCATTTTGAAACATCCTTAACCATGCGCCATTTTCATTATTATGTTTGGGATAATAAGAAAATTGCGATTGTCGAAATAAACGTTCGGGATGCGGCATCATAATATTAAAACGACCATCATTTGACGTAAACCCTGTCAATCCTCCATGAGAACCATTTGGATTATGAGGGTATGCCTTTGCAACTGTGCCATCAGCGCCTAAGTAGCGCAACATGGCGTTCGCCTGATACATACTCTGAACTTTGGAAAACTGCGCACGCCCTTCCCCATGTGCCACAACCAACGGTAGCTTTGAACCAACCATGCCCTGCATTAGGATGGATGGTGAATCCATCACTTCGACCATCAACAGGCGCGCCTCAAACTGCTCTGATTGATTGCGCTCAAAAGTCGGCCAGTGATCAGTTCCTGGAATCATACCTTTAAGCTGGGACATCATCTGGCAACCATTACAAACACCCAGTGCAAACGTGTCATCACGGTGAAAAAAGGCATCAAATTCATCACGTGCACGTGAATTATACAATACTGAACTTGCCCAGCCACGTCCTGCACCCAACACATCACCAAAGGAAAATCCGCCACAGGCAACCAAGCCCTGAAAACCATTCAGACTCACCCGTCCCTCAATCAGATCAGACATGTGCACATCCACCGAAGTAAAGCCTGCTTTATCAAAAGCTGCTGCCATTTCGACTTGGCCGTTCACACCCTGCTCTCGAAGCACTGCTATTTTTGGTCGTCGCTGATGGATATAGGGGGCTGTTATATCTTCTTTAATATCATAAGAAAGCTCAGCAAACAAACCCTTATCATCATCGTTATCAATTGCCTCAAATGCCTGTTTGGCACATTCAGGGTTATCACGAAGACTTGCCATCTGAAAAGAAGTTTCAGACCATAGCTGTTGCAGGCTCAAAAGATCTTCATCCAATACCGTATCTTGCTGGCAACACATGTGCAGCCGCAAGTCATCATTCAACTGCCCTACTATATGGGTCACCGCCCCCAAACCTTCATCAATCAGGTGCGCCAAAACTGTTTCGCGGTGCTCACATCGAATTTGAATCACAGCACCCAACTCTTCCGCAAACAGAATACGCAATGCATCATGCCCAGAGTGAGCACCCAGCACATCCAGATGAATATCCACGCCAATACGCCCAGCAAAAGCCATTTCGGCCACGGTAACCAATAGGCCACCATCGGAGCGATCATGGTACGCAAGAATTTTACCCTCTGCATTCAAACGCTGAATGGCATGGAAGAATTTGG
This sequence comes from Mariprofundaceae bacterium, assembly GCA_030950825.1. Taxonomy (GTDB): domain Bacteria; phylum Pseudomonadota; class Zetaproteobacteria; order Mariprofundales; family Mariprofundaceae. The sequence continues at coordinate 2,222 of JAUZQT010000084.1, forward strand.
CGAACAATGCCGCATCATCCAAATCAGGCACTTCTTCACCTGTTACACCATACACCTGCGCCAATGCCGAGCCACCCAAACGATGTTGACCTTGCCCCAAATCAATCAATATCAAATCGGTTGTACCCACATCGCTGCGCAACTGCGGTGTCAAGGTCTGGCAAATATCTGTGACAGGCGAAAAGGCCGAAATAATTAACGACAATGGCGAAAACATCTCCTGCTTATCGCCCTCTTCCCCCTCACCTTTATGCCAAACGGATTTCATCGACAATGAATCCTTGCCCACTGGAATCGAAATTCCCAAAGCTGGACATAACTCCATACCAACCGCTTTCACCGTATCATACAGCGCCGCATCTTCACCCTCATGGCCACAAGCAGCCATCCAGTTGGCAGAGAGCTTTACATTACCCAACTTGGCGATCGAAGCCGCCGCAATATTGCTCAAGGCTTCACCAACAGCCATACGCCCCGAAGCAGCGGCATTTAATACGGCAATCGGCGTGCGTTCGCCCATGGCCATTGCTTCGCCTGTTTGGTGGGCAAAATCCGTTGCAGTAACCGCGACATCTGCGACAGCTACTTGGTATGGGCCAACCATTTGATCCCTTGCCACCAGACCTGTCACTGAGCGATCAGCAATGGTGATTAAAAATTCTTTGCAAGCCACTGATGGCAAACGTAACACGCGCTGAACAGCTTCTTTTACATTGATTACATCAAGATTCAACGGCACAAATTTATTGCTTACATGCGTGACATCACGCATCATTTTTGGCGGTTTCCCAAGTAATGTTTGCAAGGATAAATCCACAGGTACCTGGCCTAGTTCAGTGTCATCCACATGCAAATGCCCATCGTCTGTTGCTGTTCCCAACACGGCAAACAAACAACGCTCACGCCCACACATCGCCTTAAAAGATGGTAATGATTCGGGTGCAATCGCCAACACATAGCGCTCTTGCGCTTCATTGCACCAAATTTGCATGGGGCTCATGCCGCGCTCCATATTATGTACCTTGCGCAAATCAAAGCAGCCACCACGCCCTGCATCATGAATCAATTCGGGCACAGCATTGGATAAGCCGCCCGCACCAATATCATGAATAAACAGAATCGGATTATCATCACCCATTTGCCAACAGCGATCCAGCACTTCCTGACACCGGCGTTCCATCTCAGGGTTCCCACGCTGCACTGAGTCAAAATCCAATGATTCTGCATTGCAACCTGTATCCATACTTGATGCAGCGCCGCCACCCAAGCCAATCAACATGGCTGGGCCACCCAATTGAATAATTAATGAACCCGTTGGCACATCAGATTTATGCACATGACGGGCATCAATATTACCCACCCCGCCTGCCAGCATAATCGGCTTATGGTAACCACGAAGCTCAACTCCCCCTGATTTCGTGGGGAGCGCTTGCTCGTATGTGCGGAAATAACCAGTGATATTCGGGCGGCCAAATTCATTATTAAAGGCCGCCGCCCCAATCGGCCCATCCAGCATAATATTTAAGGCCGATTCCGTACGTTCGGGCTTGCCATGATTCACTTCCCAAGGCTGCGCAAAGCCTGGGATTTGCAAATTGGATACCGTAAAACCACACAAACCTGCTTTAGGTTTTGAGCCAATACCCGTAGCACCCTCGTCACGAATTTCACCGCCGGAACCAGTCGCAGCCCCTGCAAAAGGAGAGATTGCCGTGGGGTGATTATGCGTTTCGACCTTCATAAGGATATGCGTGTCAACATCATGCTCGGCATACACACCATCAGCCTTAGGATAAAAGCGCTTGGACTTTGAGCCTTCAATCACCGAAGAATTATCAGAATAGGCAATAATCGTACCCTCAGGTGATCTTTGATGCGTATGACGAATCATCGAAAATAACGATTTATCCATCATTTCATCATCAATTTTCCAGTCCGCATTAAAAATTTTATGCCTGCAATGCTCTGAATTTGCTTGAGCAAACATCATCAACTCGGCATCAGAAGGGTTTCTCTGCAACGCCACAAAATTTTCCAAAAGATAATCAATTTCATCCTCGGCCAGAGCCAAACCCAACGCGCGATTGGCAACTTGTAACGCTGCTCGCCCATCCGTCAATATATCCACATAGACCAACGGTTTGGGACCTTGATGTTCAAAAAGAAGGCTTAAATCATCGATCGATGCTAATACCGATTCGGTCATACGGTCATGCAGTACCGCACGCACCTTGCCGCGTTCACCCTGAACCCAGTAAGCCACCACCCGCTCAATACGCAGCAATGATGACAAACCGCACAAGCCTGCAATATCTGTCGCCTTGGATGACCACGGAGAAATCGTACCGACACGCGGTGCCACAATAAACAAGCCATCCGCTGCTGGAGCTGAAAAATAGTGCAGCGGATCACCCAGAATATCCGCTAGATGCTGGCTGTCAGTATCTGTCCAATCCATTGATACTTCTGCAACATGAATAAACAAAGACTCAATATCAGCGACTTGTAAAACATCACATAATTTGGCTTTGCGAAAATCAGAAAGTGCGGATGCACCCTGTAAAATAATCAAACGGGAAGAGGCAGGTAAATGAGTCATGGGCGTATGTTATAAAGCCTCTAACTGGAAACCAAGTTTTCATAAAACTAAATACTTTTTTATGAGAAATATAAGGCATCATCTCCAAACACGTCACCCGCCTCAGCAGTAAATGTATTTAAATGCGCCTGCCCTAGCTCAGTGCCTCTAAGCCGTTGCTATTATGATTTTCAACGTTAGGTTGCGCCTTATGAGTGAAAAAGATGTCAATTTAAACAATCAGTTGGGCGATCATAGCGAATCTATGAAAGAAAACTTACCTACAGAAATACACAATAACGGTGAGATTGAACAAAGTACTATTGAACCCACAAAAAAAGCTACAAAGGCAAAGTGGCCTAAGGTTCTATTTGCAGTATTGATTACCCTTGCTGCGGCAACAACTTTTCTTGCCACAGATATTATGAGCCTGAAAAATTCGGAAGGGTCTTGGTTGGCAGCGTTAAAAGATGGGGACTATGGCGAAGCAGTGGGTAAATTTTCAACGCTAACATCGAATACCATTGGCAATGTTCTTGATGCAGACCTATCCGTTGGAGCATTGGTTAAAGATTTCAATGCAGCACGACCATTGCTAAAGAAAGCAGGCTACTCTTTAACGGAGTTAGAAGTCTCGCTGAGCATCCCTCCAAAGCTTATACCCCACTTCTACCATGACCCTAAAGTACATTTGGATCTAAAAAAGGTACTTGCCAGTCTCGAAGGAAACCATATTGGCACAGTGGTAATGGTTGCCTTGGCTGAGGCAAGTGAACTACAGAAGGAGCTGGAAGTCTCTGGATTAAAATTTAGCCACATTGAAATAGAACTTGGACCCATTCCAACCTTGAAGTTAAAGTATAAAAAATAACACTAATTTTGGAGAGTAAGGGACGTGGATGGAATAAGTTGAGAAACTGGCGGAGGATTTTTATTCCTATTCAAGGCACACAAACAGGCGCATAGCACAGCTACGCAACTGTTTGTGAATGCAGAAAATGGACAAAAAGACTACGAAGAAGGCGGTTTATAGACCAGCAGCATTGGATGTTTTTTTTCTGCGGCTCTTAAACCCATGGCGGGTGGTTGGCAGTCGTAATATCAAAGCGAGACTTCTCTTTCTCGTCCACGCCCGTTTCAGATAGATCAAAAACTTTCAATTCGTCTTCATCTACGTCTGATAAGGCAAGCGTCTCCATTTTCACTGTTGCTGTAAACTGGCTTTCCGTGAGCCCTACTTGCTTAACTTTTTTGGCTAGGGCTCTTTCTGCTCTTGCCTTTTCTGCCTGTGCTTTTTTGGCTCTGAGTTTCTCTGCCCATATCTCTTCTTCTATATTTTTTTCCAGTCTAGCTTCTTCTTTGGCTTTTTCAGCTCTAAGCTTTTCTATCTCAGCTTGCGCTTTCAAAAAACTTTCAGCTGCCAATCGGGCTTTCGCTTCTTCTTTGGCTCTCGCTTCTTCTGCCTGCAACCTAGCCTTTTCAGCTGCTTCTTTGGCGCTCGCTTCTTCTGCCTGCAACCTAGCCTTTTTGGCGGCTTCTTTGGCTCTCGCTTTTGCTTCCGCTAACTTGGCCTTTTTGGCGGCTTCTTTGGCTCTCGATTTTTCTGCTTTAACCCTTTCTTCCTCAGCCTTGGCTGCTGCGTATTTTTTCTCAATATCATCTACAAGCATTGCAATTGTCTGCTCAACGCTTGCCGCTGCTCCTGGTTCACCAGCTTCCTTGTAAAGCCCCGCGATCCCCTGATAAAGTTTGATTGCTTGCTTGGTATGCCCCGTTTTTTCAATACAAAAAGCGTGGCGGACTTTGATATCAAAGTTATCCGCCATTTCTTCATGCGCGATCAATGTCGCATACAAAATAGCCGCTTCTTCATAATTATGGGCGAATATCGCACTGCGCGCTTGACGCATCATCAATGGAAGGTTCACATCATTCATTCTCAGTTACATCCATAAAAGCATATCTAAATTAACCCCACTTAACCTGAAAAATTCATAAATCGTTGTGATGATTGCGAAGAACCTTTATTTGCAACGATTTTTTTGTCGGAAGTGCCGTACCAATTGGATACGGTCGACTGGCAAAGAATTCGTGGCGGATAAAGGGGCAAGCAAGGAGACGACAGTATTTGTGAATTATTCGGTTAAAGCCAAGGCATTGTAAAGAAAGAACGCATCGGTTTACACTTGTCTTTTTACTTGCTTTCTTCGTTGTAAAAAGCGTTATATAGCAGTGCTATATGTCGCTTTTTCGCCCTGAAACCAAACGAAAATCCAGCACGTAAACCAATGACTTATTTATTTGCGATGCCTAAGAATATCATGCCAACTAGCGAAAAGTTAAACATTTTTTATAAAAGTTCAAATAAATAAATAATATTATACACCCACCAGGTTTATTCTCTATAATTTCTCAAAGGCTAATCTCACCGCTTTGATGTAAAATTGCCGTTTTAAAGCAAAGACATTACCTTTTTATGATGCTTAAAACCTTGATATGAAATTACGGCGACAGCCCCCAATCGCTACGCGAAGCGTTCGATTTTTGTAGCGCACCAGCGACATCTATCATGCAGCGGCTTATGATTGGCTCATCCATTCCCAGCAACGAGGTCACGCATGCGATTTTTAAACCCCAAAACAGACTTTGCTTTTAAACGCATTTTTGGTTCTGCTGAAAGCACGGATATTTTATTGAGCTTTCTCAACGCGATTTTACGCTTGGAATCCCCGTACCGTATAGCTGAAGTGGAAATTATGGATCCCTATTTGGCTCCGAAAATCAAGGGTATGAAAGATACCTATCTGGATGTTCGCGTCCGCGATGAACAGGGAAAATCCTACATCATCGAAATGCAGGTGCTCAACGTCGAAGGCTTTGAAAAGCGCGTGTTATACAATGCATGTAAAAGCTACGCGGGGCAACTCGCCGAGGGTGAACATTACCAACTGTTGACCGAGGTAATTGCTATTACGATTACCGATTTCGTGATGTTCAAAGAGCTACCTGAGATCATCAACAGCTTTAAATTACGGGCTGAAAATGGACACGTCTACCACGATGATTTGGAACTTGTTTTTGCCGAGCTTCCCAAGTTTAAGCAAGCAGAAGATGAGCTTGATACCTTGCTGGATAAATGGTTTTACTTCCTCAAATGCGCGGGTGATTTGCGAGCTATCCCTAAAGCCTTGAAGAGTGAAGATGCGATCAACCACGCTTTTTCTATTGCCAACAAAGCGGGGCTAAGCCCTGAAGAGTTGGATGACCAAGAACGTCGTGAAATATTCATTCAAGACCAACGCGGTGCATTACAACTTGCACAACGAGTAGGTAAAGAAGAAGGACTTAAGGAAGGCATAGAGCAAGGTAAAGAAGAAGGACTTAAGGAAGGCATAGAGCAAGGTAAGGAACAAGGTCTTTTTTTAGCCTCCCAACGCATTGCTGTAAGCTTGCTTGATTTGTTAGATGACGAAACCATCGCGCAAAGAACAGGGTTAAGCCTTGAAGACGTGCGCGCACTGCGCCAGAAGCAAACTGCGTAATCATTAACATGGTAGTGTGATCCGCACAATAAACCCGTACGATTTGGAGCATTTGATGCGTTGCGAATTACAGCGACGAATTACGGCGACAGTTTACTAAATACACTTATTATGAAATTACGGCGACAGTTTACTAAATACACTTATTATGGGGTATTAATCCATGGCTAACCTATCTTACCTTGTTAAACTTATATACTAGACCCCTAACCTGAATAAGGAGTAAGCATCAAAGCAAGGAGTTAAACGTCAGGATTTCTATTTTTCAAGCGTTTAATATCGAAGCGGTGAGGCAATAATGAGCGGCGTTGATCATCATTGGTGCAGCGTGGGAGCTAGGCGAACAGCTATTTTGAAGAGTTTTAAGATGATCGTAGATGCGGATGCCTTAGCCATTCCAGTTCCTCTCAATGTTTCGGAACGCAACGAATGAATCAGTGTATAAGCAGCACAGCTAATCATCAGTCGCATGCAGTTGGCTAGAAAGGTGGAATTTGAAGTACGATCACAAGCAAGGTCGCGTTTTAACTCCTTGAGATACCGCTCGTCGTTACCACGGTCGCAGTACAATTTCTTGTAAGCTGTCTCGGGGCTGAGATCCATGATTGAGGTAACAATGAAACGCGGATTGATACCTGCATCCATCACCTCTGCCTTGAGAATCGTGCGGAAAGCTTGCGCCGTAAGCCTGCTGCATATTCATATTCCTCAAAAAGACGTGTGCTTTTGGCGGGTGCCTTATTTTTCTTTAGCAGCGAACTGCGATAGGCATGCAATACCTTGGCTTCGTCGAGCACAGGGTTGGCCATTGCCGCCAGCTTTTTATTGGAGGGCAAACCAAAGATAAAGTCCATGTGCTTGTCATCCATACACAACTGCATCAACTCAGGATTGGAGAAATGCCCATCACCACGAAGAATGATATGCGTGTGCGGCCATGCCTGACGGATATGTTTAAGAATACGTTTCATGATCAGCAAAAGCCTTCGTTAGACGTTGTGTCAGACCAATTTGGCGATCAACACCTGTAATCAATAAAGCACCGAAATCAGATGACATGGCACCGCCATCAAACTGGGCGCGAATGCTCATGCTGGCGATTGTAGAAAAACGAAGCTGTTCTGTTGTAGTCTTTGCCATGGTGAACCTCGGGAGTTTGCTTCTTACGGAGCTTTGGTTTCGGAACCAATATTATATCAATGAGTTACGCGAGGTTCACCTGTTTTTGTGAATTATTCAGGCTAAATAGTAAAGTGTATTGTAACCGAAAGTATCACCAGATGACCATGAGTCGATTTTTTTGAAAATGGGCAAATACATACAAGATCGTGGGTAGTCCACAGCATGGAGTGGATTGCATATCACTATTTGGATAAGTTGAAATCTAAAGCTATCTCCTGAATTTGCTCTAGTGCAGTTTGCAAATCTTCAATAATTTCTTGTGCCAGAACATCTGGATCAGGAAGATTTTCAGAATCTTCCAATGACTGGTCTTTAAGCCAAAAAATATCGAGGCTGGCTTTATCGCGTGCAATGAGTGCTTCATAGTCATAACAACGCCAGGCACCTTCAGGATTCTCTTTACTCCAGGTCGCAGTTCTTGAAGGCGCGGTGTAACACGCAACAAATTCATCCAGATCACTGCGACTAAGCGGGCTGGTTTTGAG
>JAUZQT010000085.1 GCA_030950825.1 Mariprofundaceae bacterium
TTGCGCATTTCCACACCGCGATCACTTGCATTATTACTTCTGGAATCTCTCGACTTACTATCCCTGCTTTTGGAATCTTTCGATTTGCTATCATGTTTTTCATACTTATGTTTATCAGAATCAGCCATGGCAACAGGCAACAGTGCTGAACTCATCAAAAATCCGAGTGCCATCAAGCTTACAATTAATTTCATCTATATATCCTCCAGTGAATACCAAGCGATAAGAAGTCGTTTGCGTTTCAAAGCTCAAAACGCCGATCTCCTTGTCAGATTCGACAATATTATAGAAACAAATAAACCGCAACAAGCTCATCCCGGCAGCACTGTGCATATTTTATCTCTTCGGGGTCAGAAATGAGTTATATAAAGGGACGCGGCCCACTGCTGTCCCACTTAGCGCATAAAAAGAAGGCCTGGCTCCCCTGACTTTGTTACAATGATTATGTCGAGTAACTATTGAAAACAAAAGGAGAACCAAGCCATGTCCCATCATAATACAATTCTTTCTCAACTGCTAAAATTACTTCCGAGACATGAATTTTACTGGCTCAGCAAACAGTATGATGGCAAGCGCCGCAGTGACGCTTTGCCAAGATGGTCACAGTTTGTTGCATTGACGATGGGGCATCTGGGTGGACGTAAAAGCCTGCGCGACATCACTACCAGCTTGGATAGTCAGTCGGCACGCCACTATCACCTGGGCTGCAAAAAGGTCAGCAAGTCGGCGTTGGGCAGGGCTAATGAAAAGCTGGATTACCAGTTCTACTGTGATCTGTTTTCTTGTCTGTATGACCGCTGTAATGGCAAAGGCGACAAGCACCCATTCCGTTTCAAGGGAAAGTTATTTTCTATTGATGGCTCCCTGTTCAACGTGGCGATGGAGATATTTCCATGGGCCAACTACAACAATAAAAAGGCGGCTTTCAAACTTCATCTTGGACTGGATCACGATGGTCTTATCCCAGCTTTTGCCTCAGTGACTATCGGCAAGAAATCAGAGATGAGTCAGGCGCGGTTATTTGATTTCCCCAAAGGATCGGTGGTGGTTTTCGACAAAGGGTACAATGACCACACATGGCATAATTCGTTGTCAGATAAGGGGATATTCTTTGTCACGCGCATTCGGAACAATGCTCTTTATGATGTAATAAAGAGACATGCAGTACGCAAAGATAGTGGCATTATTTCAGATGAAACCATCCGATATAGCAGTAAGATGAACATAAAGCGTGGTCTTAAACCTATACGCAAAGTCGTATATAGAGATGCTGAAACAGGCAGAGAATTCACCTTTATCACCAATCATTTTCGTTGGTCAGCAAACACCATTGCTGCCATCTATAAACAGCGTTGGCAGGTCGAGCTATTCTTTAAATGGATAAAACAGAATCTGAAAATAAAGAGCTTCATAGGCACCAGTATGAACGCAGTAATCACTCAAATTATGGTGGCACTATGCACATGCCTCATACTCGCATGGATGAAATTCATATTCTCGATCAAGCAAAGTCCAATGCAAATCCTGCGACTACTTCAGTTGAATTTATTCGTCAGCAGAGAGTTGTTGGAATTATTAAAACCTCCGGAACCAAGGTCAATAAACAGCCCCCAATTGAATTTGGCTTTATGATCTCAAATAAGTGGGACAGCAGTGGACGCGGCCCCTTTATGTAAGTTAAATAACTCAATAACTCTGCCTGATCCCGTCATCCACCTAACACTGGAACAACAGAAAATAAATTGGCCTGCTTCGTGCTAAGTCAGATAAATATAGCAACAGCTATGACATTGTTTTAAAGAGGATCAATGATATGAACATGAACAAAGTCTCATTCGCATTTTTTATTATTTTCTCACTTGCAATTAACTTTGCCTTTTTCCTGGGTGATATCGACAACCCTGAGCATCATAGTAGTTACGAACTGTTTGTAGCCATTGTAGTTAGCCTGATCGCCACCGTATTAAAGTTTGGAGAGCGCTCTCAAATTGGAGCAACATTGCTGGCTACCAGTCTGGTGGCCGATCTATGTCTTATCTGTGCGGCACTAGTCTGGGGTATATCTGTTCATGTCTTACATCTTGCCATGACACCGGAAACAATGAGCAGTATTGTATCGTTATCCGGTGCAGCTCTGATAGCCAATATCATCTCGGTTATTCTATTGGTGCTGGAGACTATGACTATGCGCCGTTGATGGATTCGCAATGACTTTTCAAAATAAATCACGCGCAACAGATACCTTCAGGTTTCTATTGCTCCAGCGCATTCGCATCCCCTTGATTGTGTTGATTGTTTCATTTTCTGTTTCAGTTTTAGGTTTTGTACTTATCCCGGGCATCGATCCAGACGGCAATACCTGGCACATGGATTTTTTCCATGCCTATTATTTTACCAGTTATATGGCTACAACCATCGGCTTTGGCGAACTTCCATATCCATTTACAGATGCTCAACGTTTATGGACTATCATATCCATCTATATCACCGTAGGTGCATGGCTATATGGCTTTGGAACCATCATCTCCCTGGTTCAAGACCATACATTCAGAGCCGTTCTTAAAGAGGCATCCTTTAGCCGTCACATCCGAAAGATGCGTGAACCATTTTATATTATATGTGGTTATGGAGATGCTGGATCGCTGTTATTGCATTCACTCACAGAATGTGGACATCATGTCGTTGTGCTTGATGGCGATCAGGAAAGAATTAATGCCCTGTCACTTGAGAACCATTCAATATACGTACCGGGCATGGCCGTTGATGCAGGCAATTCAGAGCAATTGAATACAGCAGGTTTGAAACATCCAATGTGTGCTGGTGTGGCTGCAATCACCGGAAGTGATCAGACCAATTTAAAAATTGCGATTGCAGTGAAGTTACTGAACCCTAAACTTAACGTTGTATGCAGAGCTGAAACACAGGGCATTGCAGATAACATGAACTCATTCGGAACCGATTGTATCGTCACACCATTCATGAATTATGCCAAGCTGTTTTCAATGGCTATCCATTCACCGGTCAAAAGCCAACTCTACGATTGGCTCTATGGCACGCCGCGCACTGCACTGGCTGCAAAGATGGAGCCGCCATCCGGCTACTGGATTATCTGTGGTTACAGCCGCATGGGTAAAGCGATCTATCACCTCATGTCTGAAGCAGGTCTTGAATGTAAAGTGATTGTTAGAAGAGCTGATCTGGCCCCGGCAGGCTCCATTGCAGGCAGAGGTACAGAAGCGCATACACTCGAAGAAGCAGAT
>JAUZQT010000086.1 GCA_030950825.1 Mariprofundaceae bacterium
TATAATGGATTCCCAATACAATCCCGCCTGTGCGGGACGCACGCAGACAGGCTCAGGCGACAGTATTTGTGAATAGTCAGGTTGGACATCACTTAAAATTCATCGAGCCTAAGTGCATTTATTTCTGTGAGAATTTTGGGCAAAGCAATGCTGCAATGAATGGTTGTCGTTTTTTTTCTAAAAATTAATGGTAACTTCTGGCATGATGCGCACATCAATGATTTGTTCCAAGCTTAATGCGCATCGTGTTTCTCTCCCCCATTGTTATTTGAAACATAATAATAAGGGTGAAAAATCATCCCCGCGTGTTGTTTGTTTCATGTTACAAAGAGGTGAAAATTAAACATGCCAGCCAAATATTTAACGGATGACCTTCGTATTGTTGCTACCAAAGAGGTGGTATCACCAGCATTGGTTCACGCGGAACACCCGATCAATGATATAGTTTCCACGGTCGTTACTGACGCACGTAAAAATATTCACGATATTCTACGTGGTGATGATGATCGATTGTTGGTAGTGGTGGGGCCGTGCTCCATTCACAACCCTGATTTAGCGCTTGAGTATGCCAAGCATATTCAAGGTTTAAACGGCTGTTATGATGATAACCTACAAATTGTCATGCGTGTTTATTTTGAAAAACCTCGCACCACTATTGGCTGGAAGGGCTTGATCAATGACCCCCACTTGGATAATTCATTTGAGATCAATACGGGCATTCGCATGGCACGTAAGCTACTTCTTGAAATCAATGAAATGGGCATTCCAGCTGGCACAGAGTTTCTTGATCTTATTACGCCACAATACTTTGCCGACTTGGTTAGTTGGGGGGCGATTGGCGCGCGTACAACCGAAAGCCAAGGGCACCGTGAATTATCATCAGGGTTATCTTGCCCTGTTGGCTTCAAAAACAGCACCGAAGGAGGCTATCGTATTGCTATTGATGCCATCAATGCCGCATCCAACCCGCATCATTTTCTATCGCTGACCAAAGAAGGGCGATCGGCTATTTTTTCCACCAGTGGCAATGAAGATTGCCATATTATTATGCGGGGTGGGCATACGCCAAACTATGATGCCAGCCATATTGCCGCAGCGACAAAAGAGCTTGAATTGGCCAATGTCAGTTCGGGCATTATGATTGATTGTAGCCATGCCAACAGCCTGAAACAACATCAACGACAAATAATTGTAGGGCATGATGTTTGCGAGCAAATTAGCCTCGGTAATCAGAAAATCATCGGAGTGATGATTGAAAGCCATTTACATGCGGGAAATCAAAAGGTTATTGAAGGGCAAGTGCTGAAGCATGGCGTGAGTATTACCGATGCGTGCATTTCATGGGATGACACCGTTGATTTGCTGGCGGCCTTCTCCAAAGCTGTCGAGCAACGTCGGGAGCTGCGCGCATGACGATTCAATTTTCGGATGCCGTCAAATCAAAACAACTCAGAAAATTCTTTCAAGAGCACGGGCGAATTTACATTGTCGTAGATGCCACGCGTGATGATATTTGTGTGCCAGACTTTTTGAAAGGAGACCCTGCCTTACGCTTGGTGTTGAATAACCGTATGCCCCAAGCTATTTATATTCGAGATGATGCGCTGTCATCTGAATTTTCTTTTTCGGGGAAATCTCACCATTGTCATATTCCGATGGCATATATTTGGGCAGCGTACCAACCAGATGGCGATTTAGAGCAGGGGCTTATCTGGGAAAATAGTGTTCCAGAAACCATTCGCATTGTCGTCAATGCTGCACGGGGACTGGGGAAAGGAAAAGCAACAGAGGGGGAACCAGCAGAGATTCGCGATATTTCAGGGGAAACTGTGGCGATACCCGCAACAAAAGAAGCTGCGCCCAAGCGTAAAACGCGCCACCTTCACGTGGTGAAATAATGATATTCGCGGTGTGGCGAAGGGTACCTCAAAAAGTGGTTGTAACCTTTTTTTGCGGTATTTGTTTTTTTGGTCTGCTTGGTATTGGCGCCGCTCAAGCGCCAGAAGACCCGCGTTTTTATATCTCCATGGATTTTGACAATGGCATTGTACCGCCTTTACCTGAACAGGTGGTACAAGCTTTGCCCATCTTGTGGGATCGCATTATCACCCAGCAAGCGCGTGCAAGTATGCCAAAAAATATCAAGCCGATGGCATTACTTCGTCGTATTCAGCCACAACAGCAAGGTAGCGTGATTGAATTTAATGCAGCGCGTGTCTGGGCACGTTTAGAGAAGGATCATATCCCACACATTCGCAGCATAACGGCTTTTAATCTTAAACTAGAAATGAGCAATGCTTTTGGCAGCCGAATGACTTCCTCAGAACGTGATTTATTGGCCTTTATACAACAGAAATCCAGCGGGCTAGGAATACAAACACAGCTTTCGGCACCGCTTCTCGCCATTCGGGTGCAGTGGCTGGGCGATACACAGGTACAAGTGTCTGTTCGTGGTCAGTCACGTTTGGAAGAATTCAGTGAACGTCGAGTGCTACAAGCTGGCAATCCTTTTTTGCAAATAGAAACGTGGCTTATACAAATTTTAATGCGAGCTCGTGATGCGTACCAGTGGAAGCCAGAAGCCGTGCTTTCCCCAAGTCAGCAAGCTGCATTGGCAGGCAGTCCATCCTTACAGTTGTTGATCAAACAGCAAGCAACATTGTCTGAGCAAATAACCTTGGAAACAGCGCTACAGGCAGATACCCGTGTTCAGAGTGTTACGCCTACCTATTTGAATCACTATAGCCAAGCATACCGCATTCAATTAAAGCAAATAGATGATCGCTGGTTGCTTGATTGGTTTGCCAAACGCGGTATGCATGCCGCCCGCCATGAACAAGGCTGGCTTATTCAATAATGCAACACCTGCTCAATATTCCGAATATACTGACTCTGGCGCGCATTGTTATGACACCCGTCATTGTATATATGGTGTTAACAGAGCAGGCATGGCTGGCGCTTATTTTAATCGTTATTGCTGGTGTGACCGATATATTGGATGGCGCGATTGCCCGTTATTATAAGTTACACACAGCAGTCGGTGCATACCTAGACCCTCTTGCTGATAAAATCATGTTAATTAGCCTGTTTGTGACATTATTCATCATCAAAGAGGTTCCTCTATTTGTATTTCTAGCCATCATTTTTCGAGATATTATTATTGTGTTGGGGGCTATCATCTATGAAATGCTGACCCATCGCCTGACCATGCAGCCCAGTCAGATATCCAAAGCCACAACCTTCGTACAAATAAGCTATGTTGCATTATTATTATTAAATATGGCAATGGCGATACCTGATATATTTCTGCAAATAAGCATGTGGCTGACTTTTGTTCTCACCTGTGCTTCAGGCTTGCATTATCTGGTTAGCTGGACAGAAAAGGCCAATAAACAAGAAAAGGTGTTGTAATGGAATGGAAATTAAATAACTTGTGCATTTAATTTCCATTCCAATGTATCCGAGTTTATCTTTATGATTATATTATGACAAGCCAACAACAACGCCTACTTTTTACGCTTCCTGTTACACCAGGTTATCATACTTGGGTTCACCATCAAGGGACGGCAGATGCCTGCACAAAATTGCTTATCTGGTTAAAAAGTGGCGGCATTTTATGGTTGAAGTCGGATGTTCCTGCAGGCAAGAGCCATCTTTTACGCGCCTTATTTGAAGAGTATCCCAAAATGGGCAGTGTCAAATTTCAAGTGGAACAAGCTGCACTTGAGCAGATCGCAGCTTGGCTTGAAAGGCTGGAGCAGTATAGCTACTGGAGTATTGATCTTCCTGCTGGACAACTACCTAGAGAAACAGCAATGGCATTATTTCACCTGATTGAACGCGCTAAAATTATGGGGCGGCCATTGCTTATTGTGTGGCGTTGCTTCGATAATGCACTTCACCCCGCTGAATTGGCCAGCCGCATGCGTATGATGGAGCGTGCTTGTATTCATCCTCCCGAAAGTGATGATGATTTACGTTGCGTTTTAAAGGCTGCTGCCCAACAATTATGCTGGGATATCCCCGACCAGTTTCTTAAAGTAATGCTCATGCACTTGCCGCGTGATTTAGACACCCAACTCTCTGCATTACACTATTTAGAAGCGGCTTCACAAACTGAGCGCTCACGCATGACCCAAGCATGGGCACGCCAAAAACTTAATGTATGAGTAACTGAGCTGAACTATTCCGAATCTTTGCCTTTCTCTGGCTCTTCCATAAAGCGCGCTACATAAAGGCTTTGTGCAATAACAAATACAAAGGTCAAGCCGAGTAATCCAAACAGCTTAAAGTTAACCCAAGTCTCTGTGTCAAAATTATAAACAACATAAAGGTTGGCAATACCCAGAGCGATAAAAAACAGCGACCAAGCAATGTTTAAGTTTAGCCAAATTCGAGATGGAAGCGTCATGTGATCACCCATCATACGTTGGATAATGCTTTTTTTGCCAATAAATTGACTGCCAATAAAGACAACCGCAAATAACCAGTTAATCACAGTAGGTTTCCATTTGATAAACATTTCATTTTGTAATATCAAGGTCAGCCCACCAAATACGCATACCAGTATCAATGTAATGACATGTGCTTTCTCAAAGCGGCGGTGTATTAGCCAATGTATGGAGGTTTGCAGTAGTGATGCGATAATCAATACAGCTGTAGCGACATAGATATCATACATTTTGAAAGCAATAAAAAAGAAAACAACGGGAAAGAAGTCGATTAAAAATTTCATGTGGCAGATGCTATCTAAACTACAGCACAACGCTATGATTGCAACGGTGTTATTGAATTTGCGCCATGTTGCTTTGATTTTAATATGCCTACTGTTTGTCGGCTGTGCAAAAACCAGTGATTCATGGAAAACATGGTAAGCCATGGATGAACTCTTGCAAGAAAATTACCCCGATGCTCCGCCGCTAATTATGGTGCATGGCTGGAATGGCAGTGAATTTACTTGGCCTGATGTTCAAATATTACAGAAGTTTGAAGCCAATATGCATCGGGATGTTTATTTTTTCACATATCGTAAGGGTGTTATCGTGGTGGGGGGGTCGGGGTATTTATGAGGGGGTTGCGGGGTTTAATTAATTGTTAAAAACGATTTTTGAGGCAAAAAAAGGACAAAAAAAACAAGACCC
>JAUZQT010000087.1 GCA_030950825.1 Mariprofundaceae bacterium
TTTTGAATATTTCGTGGCTCAATCACTTCAGCTTACGCTTACGGCCTATTGGTTCGATTCCCTTGTGCTCAATCTTTGGAATTACTTCCGCCGACCCAAGGTTCACTTCCCGGCGGATGGCTAATCCTTACCGGAGCGGGATTTTCACCCACCAGAATAAACGACCTTGCCCGGCCGCTCTGTGAATTATTCAGGCTAAACAGTATTTTAAAATACAAACCCATCTATTTGGTGGAAAGCGTGTAATGATTGTTACAATATTGGCAAGAAATGGTGATATTTCCAGCATCATTGGCTAGTTCTTTCTGCTGTTCTGTGGGAATGCTTTCTAGTGCTGCGGCCATTTTCTCAGTGCTACAGCCGCACTGGTAACTGTAATTATCATGCCCTACAACTTTACATGCAAGGTGCTCAAAATTGCGTAATAATGTTTTGGGAGTCTCTGTTTTGAGTGCACTATCGGATATAGTTGCCATGGCTTTAACTGCTTCAAACCAGTGCTTATCCTGACAGCCTGGCATGGCTTCAATGAGTATTGCCAACGTGGGGGTCAAGATAATATCCGCCTGAACTTGTACCGATTGATGGAGATAATGCATGATGTGATCAGCAAGATACTCCGAGTCATGTTTAATGGTTGATACATAAGGCGTGCCAAAACCCATATCCCGTACGGTGGACAGATATAATGGGTGCCCCATCCATGCTGAAATACCAGCTTCCTGCTGGTTGCGATGAGCCGTATGATTTTCTTGCCAGTTCAGATAACCACGGACATACCCACCAGTGCTTACTTCAGCCAAAATACGAGCAATAGGCGCATGTGCCTGACTGGTATGGCTATCCAGTTGTAGTACTTGGCGTATGCCACCTTTAGCAATGCTTAATAAAAGAATGGATGCTAGAAGTGTCTTGCCCATCATTTCTGCTGGAATGCCTACAAGCCCGTGTATACTGGCAGCCTGTTGCACAATATGCGTGCCGCGAATGATTGCACCGCGGGTGTGCACTTTGGGTAATAAAAAGCGAATCAGCGTATCTGAGCTCGCAACCATGAATGAACCTCGATTAATGTGGGGAAAGTGAGTATTGCACCAGCTTCGTGAAGTTCGTGTGCTGAGAAAGATGCCGTAAGACCAATGCCATAGCTAGCAGCGCGTTTGGCAGCCTTCATGTCGGCGGTACCATCACCGATCATGATACAGTGTTCGGCTTCCACACCCAGATCCTTGCAGGCAAGGATGAGTGGTTCAGGGTCAGGTTTGCTGGCTCTGCCTTCTAATTTCCCGATAATTGTATGAATTTTATTGAACCACCCCAAGTGCTTTAGTTGCGCTTCGGCGCGCTCTTGCCCTTTGCTGGTAACAATAGCAGTGGGGATATTTTTTTTTTGCAAGTCATTGAGCAGTGCAGCGGCACCTGTCAGAGGGAAAATTCCTGTGAAATAATCCTCATCATGAATTTCAATAAAGCGCTGGCTAGCATCTACTTTGTGTTGACCAAACAAGGCAATCATACTGCAATCACCTTTGCCTGTATGGCGGCGAATATCCAATGCAGTCAGCTCTTTTAGGCCAAACTCTTTGAGGGTTTGGTTCATGGCACGCACAATGGGCGTGAAAGCATCGACCAGTGTGCCATCCATATCAAGCAAAACGCCTTGGATATTATGGATACCCCGTTTATGGATTTCCTCAGAAAAACTACGGCACCCCAAAGCTACGGCATGGCGTGGTTCACTATTCACGGCGCAGTGTGTCCATTGCTTCAATCATCCACTTACGGATTTGCATGGTCAACACACCAGGCTCGCCATCAGCAACAGCTTGGTGGTTGATAAAACATATGGGCATTACAGCATTGGTGGTGCTACTCATCATGATTTCTGTGAGCCCAGTTTCACCAAGCTTCCAAGCGCGCTCTTCAACCGTTAAGCTATGCTCGCATGCTGCACGAATGGCCATATCACGAGTGATACCACCCAATACCTGATGATCCAATGGATGGGTGACCAATGCGCCATGGATAATGGCCAATACATTGGTGGCGCAGCCTTCCAATATATGATCCTCTTCATCCAACCAGAATGCTTCATCGGCTTGTTGTAATGCTGCCTCTTGTTTTCCTAATACGCTGGCAAGCAAGGCGATGGACTTTATTTCACAATGCTTCCAACGAATGTCTTTTAGTGTAATTGCATGAACCCCACTTGCCAGCTTGGCATCGGTTGGTTTGGGCAGCTGACGAGAAGTGATAATCAGTGTGGGCTTGAGTTCGCCTTGTGGCAAATGTGAACGCGGTGCCACGCCTCGGGTGATTTGAATATAGACCATGGCATCGCTGTATGGGTTGCGTTCATAAGTTTGCAATACCAAAGTGGCTATTTCAGATAACGCACATGGCAAAGGGATACGGACAGCCTCACAGGAGCGTTGTAGGCGATTGAGGTGTGCTTGCAGATCAAGGAATGTTCCGCCAAAGCAGGCGATAACTTCATAAATACCATCGGCAAATTGAAAGCCACGATCCTCAATATGAATAGTGGCATTTTGTAGAGGTATAAAATCACCGTTCACATAGGCTATCAGTGTTTGGCTCATGGGGTGCTTTCTCCGTTGTCTTTGTTGCTTTCTCTATTTTTCCACCATAGTCGTAAAGCATCCCACTGACGACCAAACCAAGATGCTTCGGGTACATCACGCGCTGCTTGCATTGGAATATGCACCAAAATATCAGCAGCTTTGTCAGTGTTTTTACCTAATACTGCATCAATGCTACCTATTTCTTGCCCCTTTAAGATGGGTGCATGCATGGGTGAGTCGTAACGCAAACGAAAGTTCAATTGTTTTTCAAGTCCTTTAGGCACAGTAACCCAAACATCTGCGGCAGGCATGAGCCAGAGGCGTTCAGAGGTGCCGCCATAAACATCAATTTCACGGCGAATATCACGTTCCATGGGGCGCAGTGTGACAAAATTACGAAAACCATGGGTGAGTAGAACTTTTGATTGTTTGGCTCGTTGGCGATCCGATTTGGTGCCAAATACAGATGAGACAAAGCGTGTGTTATCGCGTTCTGCTGATGCAACAAGGCAATAGCCTGCAGCCTGTGTATGCCCTGTTTTTAGTCCATCCACTTCAGGCATACTCCATAATAAGCGGTTGCGGTTGGGCTGCTTGCGTCCATCATAGGTAAAGCTTTTTTCGGCAAATATTTCGTAGTATTTGGGGAAATCACGCCATAAAGAAGCGGCCAGGATGGCCATATCCATAGCCGAGCTGTAGTGATTCTCTACTGGGAAGCCTGTGGCATTGATAAAGTGACTGTGCGTCATGCCTAGCTCCTTGGCTTTGCTGTTCATGCGCTCAGCAAAGGCAGACTCACTGCCAGCCAAATGTTCCGCCATAACAATGCAGGCATCATTGCCTGAAAAGGTGGCAATGCCATGAATTAGATCACCCACTTTGGGCTTCATGCGCGGTTCCAAAAACATAGTGCTACCACCAATTTTCCAAGCTTTATGGCTGACTGGTAAATGATCTTCTTCGCTTAAACGCCCCAGTTTTAGATCTTCAAAGATAAGGTAGAGTGTCATCATTTTGGTTAAACTGGCTGGTGGAAGCTCAATATTGGCATTGTGCTCAACCACAACTTGGCCTGAACGCGCATCAATCAATGCCCATGATTTGGCTTCCAAGGTAGGCGGCGTTGGCCAGTTTGATGCATATATTGTACTGCTACATAGTACTGTAGCGATAAAAATAATGGTTTTCAGAAAGGCCATGGCCAATTCTCCTAATCTCGTTGTGATGAAGTGTCGTTTATTTTTTTAGGCTGCTTGATCAATGAAGGAAATAGATTAGAAAAACGCGCATCTATTTTGGCAGTCCATTGCATTGATTGAGCAAGCGCGGGTTTTTCAATGTGCAAAGTGTGGGCATGCAACATTAAGCGTGCATGACTTTTCCCCTGATAACGTCGATCTCCCAGAATCGGACACCCTATGTGTGATAAATGAACACGCAATTGATGGGTGCGCCCAGTGTGTGGGATTAAGCGCAATAAGGCGCTATTTTCGTGTCGTTCAAGCACTTCTACTTCAGTATCACAAGCACGCCCAGTGGCGCTGGCATGAAAGCGCCCGAGCCGATCTTTTTTCTTATCAATGGGTAAGGTGATGCGTTGTTTATCCCATGTCGGTGGGGGTGAAACAACAGCCAAATACGATTTGTGTACATGGCTATGCCATAACGATTGCAGGTGTTGCAATTGTTTGGGATCGGATGAAAGCAACATCAAGCCCGATGTATCACGATCCAAGCGGTGAACAGGGCGCAAAAGCTTGGCTTGTCTGGGGGTCATCTTCAAATGCCTTGCCAATTCATCGGGCAAGGTGCCTTTACTGCGGTGCAGTGCTTCTTGGGCATACTGGCCACTGCGTTTATCAATCAAGTACAGCGTTCGGTGCTGCCAAACCAGCTGATCAGCATTAAATGGGGTGAGCTTCTCATCATCAATCATGACAATGCGTAGGGTCTCACCACCTTGCAAGGTGGTTCCAGCTTTACGGCTACGTTTTTTATTGACATAAACACTGCCCTCATCAATGGCGCGGCGAATGCGCCGACGGGATAAAGGAATATCACGGCTTAAATCGGCTAGGGCTATATCAAGTCGAGTGGGTTCCTTGCTCTGAAAGTGAAAGCGATAATCTTGCATTATGTATTCCTTAAAGCGGCTAAAACGTCATCATGGTTGCTGCATAAAGTGAGCATATCAAAACCATGATCGACCGACATCATCAATGAGTCTTGCAATGTGGATACAATGCTTGGCCACATATCCCCATATAAAATTAAAGGTCGATCTTTGAGAATGTGGATGGCACGCAAATCCCAGCTCATAGCCAATTCAGAAAGCGTGCCCAAGCCACCAGGCAATACTAGCCAAGCATCACAATCTTCAATCAAGTGTTGCATGCGCGCAAAAAAATCGCGCGCTCGAATTTCTTCTGAAAAGGTATTATCGGGTGGCGTAGGAAAGCATTCCAGCGTAATGCCCCGCACATGACCACCACCGCTACGTATGCCCTGTGAAAAGGCTGCCATCATACCTTGATGCCCACCTGTCAACCCATCCCATCCCGATTCGGCTAATTTTTCAGCAAGTATTTCAACATCATGAAAACATGGATCATCCGCAGCAATGCGCGATGAGCCAAAGGCAGTGATGCGGCGACGATTTATCTGGCTTAACATGACATCACCATATTATTCAATCACCAACATAGCATGAGGATAGCCTTGCTGTTGCAGTGATAAAATCACCGCTTCACTATCAGAAACTTTGTGATAGGGGCCAATACGAACACGGTACCACGGCGTGCCTGTGGTATGGTGGATGCGGATATTCGGGTAGTTATGGGTAAGGTCTTCATGCAGGCGCTTGGCATTATCATAGGAGGAAAATGCACCCAATTGTACATAAATGGCCCCTTTTTTGGCCGCAGAATCTGTGGCAATAGGAATGGTGACTTTGGGTATCAGGGGGGCTTCTTGATGTGCTTTTTTTTTGTTCGATATTTCTTTATTCATAGCTTCTGAGTCCAACGATGTTACACGTACATGCGCTGTTCCTTGTTGGTCATAAGCAAGGGCTTTGGCCGCAGCATAGGATAAATCGATAATACGATTTTTAACAAAAGGGCCGCGATCATTTACGCGCACAATAACAGAGCGATGATTGTCGAGATTGGTCACCCGAACCATACTGGGCATGGGCAAAGTATTGTGTGCCGCAGATATTTTATGCATATCGTAGCGTTCACCATTGGCCGTTGTTCTGCCATGAAATTTTTCACCATACCATGAGGCAATACCCGTTTCATTATAGCCCTTGGATGATGCGAGTGGGTAATACCATTTTCCAGCGATTTGATAAGGGTTTCCAGTTTTGACATAACCACCATTGCCTGATGGCAGAGGCGCTTGCTTATATTGGTCGCCTTGATTTTCAATCGTTGCGTGCTCACTAATGGGGGTAAAATTGGTTGTTTTTTTACCGCAGCTATTGAGCATGAGCAATGCAATGAGGCAAACAAATAAATATGGTATGGTTTGTTTATTCGACATGCGTCTGGCAAAGCTGACAGTCCATAAGCTCTGCTAATTCAGTAATAGCCATGGCATAATTATATGATCGGTTCCAGCGTGTTATAACATAAAAATTATAGTGAATGAGAGCAATTTGTTTGCCTTTCTTGGTCGTCATCTCAATCAATGTTACCTTATCATCATCTTGCCAGCGCGCATCCAGCTGTGGCAATAATGCGCGCACATCACGCAATTTCACCCAATGTTTAAAACCTTGTTTGGCATGTTTGATGATTTGTTTGTTTTGAATCGCCTTGGGTAGCCATTGTGCAATTGGGCGCGAACCATCCCAGCCATGTTTGCTGAAATAGTTGGCAACACTGTTGATAATATCTTCTGGAGAATCCCAAACATCGCGTTTTCCATCATGATTGGCATCCACGGCATAGGCGCGGAATGATGATGGGATGAATTGAGTCGTTCCAAATGCACCTGCATAGGAGCCTTTAAACTGCACAGGATTTAAGCCTTCCTCCTGACAAAGAAGCAGCAATTCTCCTAGCTCTTTGCGGAAGAAATTAGCACGACGTGGGTAGCCAGTTGCTAGGGTGTAAAGTGAGCTAACCACAGCATCTTTACCCCGATAAGTACCATAACGGGTTTCAATGCCTAAAATGGCAGCAATAATTTCTTGTTGTATACCATACTTCTTTTCAGACGCTATAAAAACAGCATGGTGTTTTTGTAAATAATCATGCCCTTTTAGGGCTAGTTTTGGATGTACAAACAGGGGACGATATTCAGCATAGCTGCGTGATTCATAGGGTGTTTTCATGCGTGTAATAATACTTTCATCATACACGGCATGCTTGATAACTGCGGCAATGCTTGCTCGATCCATACCTGTTTCTTGCACAAGTTGATCAATCAGCAACAGCCGCTTTTCATGACTTGGTTGTGCCAAGAGTAGGTTAGGGATCATTGTTAGTGCAAGAAAACCTACAAGACAAGCTTTCATGGCAGTGCATCGTGATAGGTTGGTCGGTGTTGTTGGCATGGGCGTATGCTAGACATACGCGAACGGGCTTGAAAGAGTAGAGTCTCTACAAACATAAAA
This sequence comes from Mariprofundaceae bacterium, assembly GCA_030950825.1. Lineage (GTDB taxonomy): Bacteria > Pseudomonadota > Zetaproteobacteria > Mariprofundales > Mariprofundaceae. Next base: position 7,210 of record JAUZQT010000087.1, read on the forward strand.
AATGATGAGAGGAATCATGAAACCTTGGGAACTACTGGATAGCAGCGAGGTTGCTGGCAAAGCAGAAGCCATGAAACTTTATCAGCGTGGTGACGTATTTTCGATTAAAACGGGTTATTCAGAGCTTATGAACAGTCGTATGCACGGATCAGAAGATGCTTTGGCTGAACTTGGCTGTAAAAAACTGAAGAAACAAACACAAGCGCGAGTCTTGATTGGCGGTTTGGGCATGGGATTTACACTTACCGAATGCTTGAAACATGTTGCAAATGATGCAGAAGTGGTGGTAGCAGAGCTTGTGCCAGCAGTGATAAAATGGAATAAAACACATTTATCAGCGCTGGCAGGGCATCCACTAAAAGATAAAAGAGTGAACGTTTATGAAGGCGATGTGGGAAAGCTGATTCGAGCAGAGAAAGGGGGTTTTGATGCTATCTTGCTTGATGTGGACAATGGCCCTGAAGGGCTAACGCGCAAAGAAAACGACGCACTGTATAGCCCTTCTGGTTTAAAGGCAGCCTTGGCAGGGCTTCGGCCACACGGGGTGTTTGGGGTGTGGTCAAGCTTTCCTGATCCGCGTTTTAGCAAACGTATGCAACGGGCTGGCTTTAAAGTTGAAGAAATTCGGGTTAGAGCACATGGCAAACGTGGTAGCAAACATATGATTTGGTTGGGTAGCACAGGGTAAAGGCGCGGAAAAATAAATCATTCAATTCTGCGGGTTTATAAGCTTGCCTTCAGCATCGCAGAACCAGTTACATAGACCATGCTATGCGCATATTTTTTTTGACTAGCACATAAATCGATGCTAGGAAGCTGCGTGTATTGGGTGAGGAGTGGGGCAGTTTGAGATATTTTTCATTAATGTTGGTTCCAGATGCAGGGCAAATCCGTAGTTATCGTGTAAGTCAGCATAGCTTACTTTACCTTATAATCGGGCTTTTGGCCTTATTTAGTTTTGGTGGCTGGGGCGTTTATAGCGTGTATCAAGCACAACAAGCCTTGGTTGAATTAAAAGGCTCTCAGGATATGTTGCAAGTGGCTCGGCAGCGGCAACATAAAACCTATGCAGATATGCAAATGCAATTAGACGCTGAAAAGAAAAAGTTGGCAGTATATGCTCGCAGCCTTGGACAAATGGAGGCAAGAGCTTTGCGTTTGGATTCGCTTGGTGAGCGTTTGGTGGAAGTATCCAAGCTGGATAAAAACGAGTTTGATTTTGGTATCAAGCCTGCACTGGGTGGCCCCCGTCTTGAGCAAATAGCTATATTCAATCTAGACGATCAAATGCAGCAGGTGAACCAGCAGTTAATACATCTGGATGCGCAGCTGTCTGCCATTGATATGGTGTTACAGGGAAATAGAGAAGAAAGATTAGCGCGTCCTCATGCTTGGCCAAGTGAAGGTGGTTATTTAAGTTCACGTTATGGTATTCGCATTGATCCGTTCTCAGGAAAGCGTGCTATGCATCGCGGTGTTGATATTGCCAATCGTTTCGGTGCAGCTGTCTTGGCTGCCAGCCATGGTGTGGTAATCTATGCTGGGAAAATGAATGGCTATGGCTATTTGATTGAGGTTGACCATGGGTATGGTTATCGTACGCGTTATGGTCATATGTCCAGCGTAGCTGTGAAAGCAGGCGATGAAGTTGCTGATAATCAATTACTGGGGCGTGTCGGTTCCAGTGGGCACTCCACAGGCCCGCATTTACACTTTGAAGTACGTCGTTTTGGTAAAGATCTGAATCCTTCTAGTTATTTACCTAGGGGTTAAATTCATTTGTTTTGATGAAAAATCATTAAGATGATTGCAAACAGGTCTCTCCCCTTACCTTTTCCTTTCGGGTATGCGATTCCAACCAGGCTTTGAAGGTAGGTTTTAAATATCGTGCGTAATATTCGTTATAAATCAGCCATTTTATTATGTTTGTATGGTCTATCTGGTGTAACTGCACTGGCTTATGAAGTGCTTTGGACGCGTATGCTGTCCTTATTGTTCGGCACCAGTATCTTGGGTGTTGTGGTGACTGTTGCAGCGTTTATGTTGGGACTGGGGATGGGAAGTTTCCTAGGCTATCGTTGGCAAGGCTCATTAAAACGCACATTGCGTACCTTGGCAGGCATCGAAATAGGTGTTGCTTTGTATGCCGTATCTTTACCTGCAATGATGCAGTTTTTGCAGGGTTTATGGTTGTCTGTTGATGCCATTCACACATGGCAGTTTTGGCAAGTTATCTCGGCACTATTGGTGCTAAGTCTGCCTGCAGTGGCTCTGGGGTTCGCTTTTCCATGGGTATTGCGTGTGGGGAAAAGTTGGCAACTGTCTTTGGGCAAGCTTTATGGAATCAATACCCTTGGGGGGGCTTTGGGGGCACTATTACCCTTACTGCTGTTACCCTGGTTGGGTTGGCTTTTAGCATTGCAGTGTGTTGCAATTTTGGGTGCGACGATTGGCCTGATATTGTTTTGGCTTTCATTTCATGTCGATGCTGAAATAAATAATGATACCTGCACTACTTCGAATCTGCTCGCTAATTGCCCATCCCCAAAGTTTGTATGTTTGCTGGCCTATGCCGGTATGGGTGCTGGTGCATTGATGTTGGAAATAGCTTGGGCGCGTGCGTATGGCATGATTTTATTGCGTACAGAATATGTGCTGGCTGTGATTCTGAGTGTTTTTCTGATTGGCATTGGACTTGGTAGCTTGCTTGCAAAACGCTTGCCTCGTGAAACGGCTCTGCAATGCCTACCTGCCATTGTCGCTATTATGGCGATTCTGGGTTTGTATGCCTTCCCGTATGTGAATGACTTGGGGCATTCGCTTACATTTGACAGTTTATTTGCCGCTTTGCTTTTTCAAGGGCTGTTGATTGCCGTTAGCACCTTACCTGCCACCTTGGCGATGGGTGCATGGCTACCATTGATTGCCAGAGAGGGTGAGGGCGCAAGCTTGTATGCGGCCAATAGCCTTGGCGCATGTGCTGGTGCCTTGTTGGCTGGTCTTGTGTTGATTCCATGGGTTGGGACGGCATTAACATGGTTGTTGGCAGCAGCACTTATCATGCTTTGTGCCTATTATTGGTTGCAAGCTGGTAAACGCCTATTTTATATTTGTGTGTCTACGGTTATGTTTATTATTTTGGCTTGGCCTGTTCAGCAATTACCTAGCGCATCAAAATTACTGGCACATGAATTGCCGCATGCTACAGATTTATATCAAAGAGAGGATGCTGTTTCGATCACCCATGTGGTGGAGCAGCAGGATGGACAGCGTGTATTGTTGGCTGATTTGCAACGCATGGATGCTTCCACTGATCCAACCTCAGTTGAGGTACAACGTAATCAAGCACGTTTACCGCTATTTTTGCATGGTTCGGCTAAAGAGGTTCTTTTTTTAGGTTTAGGAACAGGTATTACTGCATCTGGAGCCTTGGCATGGCCTGATGTTAATTTACATGCGGTTGAATTATCTTCAGGCGCCATCGCTGCTGCTGGAATATATTTCAATCAGGTGAATAATGATGCTGTTGGGCATATTGATATTCAGCATGATGATGCGCGTCGTTTTTTAATGCGCACAAATAAAAGATATGATGTGATTATTGGCGATCTATTCCACCCCGATCAGGTTGGGCGAGGAGCTTTGTTATCATTGGAACAATTTGGGCGCGCAAAAGCTCGCCTGAACAAGCAAGGTCTTTTTGCGCAATGGTTGGCATTCAATCAGTTTGATATAACATCTTTACAGGTTGTACTGCGTAGCTTTGCACAGATATTTCCAAAGAATGCAATATTTGTGGATGGTTATCGCGTGGCTTTAATCGGTTTTACCTCGGAGAAGAATCAACGGGCATCTTTTTTATTATCCAAAGCTCCTGCAATAGACACATGGGGCGGTGAAGGTGGCTGGACATGGCTGGGGCGTTATTGGGGTGCTGTGTCAGATGTGTTAAGGGGTGATACAAGTACAAAGCTACAGGGCGAATGGTCACCTGTTATCGAGTATGCATTGCCGCATATGCGTTATGCCCATACAGCACTGTCAGATGTACTGGATTGGTTTGTGAAGCATCGTGTTGGCTTTCATGATGGTGCAAAAGTTTGGGGAGTGAATGATGGCGATCGGAGTATTGTGAATGCGGATGCTATGCAAGCTTTTAAGCGTGCATGGGCTGCTACCTCTCTAATACAACGGGCACAATTAGCAGCCCTGCAAGGAAATCCAGAATCGGGGCGCTTGCAAGCATTAGCATATCGGGCCAATGATAAAAATCGCTGGGCAGGCTTCGTTTTGGCGGATGCGATGTTTGCGAGTTTGTCTCAAGGCGTACCACTGGGTATGAACAGGCAGCAGGCATTGCAAAAAATTCTGCGTATTCGAAAAGATCATGAAGGTGCATTACAAGCCTTAATGGTTCTGGCAATGGAGAATAAAGATTACTCTGCCTGGCAACAATTCAGCGACAAACTGCATCAAATAAGCCCATATAATAAAATATTATCGACTGAAAAAAAACAGCGACCATGAATAAAAAACAGTTAACTACAAAAAATCATGATCGCGATGCTGTGGGTATGTGCTATGTATACCCTGTTATATCGCGCCGAGCTGGCGGCGTATCAATTGGTATTAATTTGAATCCAAACAATGCTTGTAATTGGCATTGTGCTTATTGTCAGGTTCCAAATTTAACACGCGGTGTGGCGCCCAATATTGATTTGGCGTTATTACGCCATGAATTGACTGTGATGCTGGGCGAAATTATACGTGGTGATTTTATGCAACGGCGTGTGCCTGAGGCTTGCCGAAAGCTTTGTGATATTGCTATTTCAGGCAATGGGGAGCCGACAAGTTGCCGTTCTTTTGATGATGTTATACAGCTGATTGTTGATGTTATGGATGATTTTCATTTGCTTGGAAAGCTTCCTTTGCGCTTGATTAGCAATGGCTCATATATACGCAAAATGAATGTGCAGAATGGGTTGAAATTGATGGCAAAGTATCATGGCGAAGTATGGGTGAAGGTGGATGCAACAAGAGGTGATACCATTTATCGTATGAATGGTGTGCGCACTTCTGCTGAATTATTATTTCAACAAGTCGTCAGCATGGCTCAGTTGTGTCCAAGCTGGATTCAAACATGCATGCTGGCTTGGGATGGTGAGCCACCATCCAATGTGGATATAGCAGCATACTTATCATTTCTGAATCGCTTAAAAGAAGAGCAAGTGGCGGTTCGTGGTGTTTTGTTGTATGGCCTGGCTCGCCCTTCATTGCAGCCCGAAGCGAAACATGTATCGGCGTTGGATAAGTTGTGGATGCAGGACATGCGCGATCGAATACAAACGATGGGGTTTCCAGTACGTCTAAACCTGTAGATGGCGTAGGTTCTCAATAAGCCAATGGTTCACAAATATTAGCATCTGCCTAAACGTGTAGGAAGATGCACTCATCACGAGGATTTATGAATAATTAAAGTTATTTTAAGGACTCTTAAGAAGGAACTCCAAGCGCATATCGCCCAATTCAATAATGGCGCAATCTTCGAGTTTTGTTGGTTGGCTTGTGATACTTTCACCATTTAACGTTGCCTTCGAAAAGCCCTCCAAGTGTGTGATATGATAGCCTGTAGGACGTCGAGTAATCACAGCTGCCTGTTGACCTACCAACAAACCTTTTGCCCGAATACGACAACCATCCGTTTTCCCTATACTGGTTAACGCGGCAGTGAGCTCAAAAATTTTACCGGCCTGGGTGCCAGAAATGATCTGTACTGATGCCAACGGCATGGTCGGAGCAGTAGGCTTTGCTTTACCCAACAAAGCCTCTCGGTCTTTGGGGCTAATGATCATGGTTTTATCCATATCATCTTCCTCTGCAGGCTCAATTTTTGCGGCTATTGGGCCACCTTCGCTGCTTATATATGTTAGCGAATGCTTGCCAATGAAAATGGCATTTCCATGTTTTAATATGTGTTTGGTAATAAGTTTATTGTCAACCAAGGTGCCATTTGTGCTGCCTAGGTCTTCAAGAATTATTTTTTTACCAATTTTAATGATTCTTGCGTGATGGCTACTTACTGCGAGGTTATCAATTTGAATGGTATTTTCAGGTTTGCGACCAATCGAAGTTTCTTCCGCTACAATCGGGTGCTCTGAAATAACGGCATCTTTAAATCGAAGAATGAGTTTGCTGCTCATAGATATATTCCCCTTCCTAAACCTAACTGCACCCAAAAAGGCGCGATAAAATGCCTTTTTTACGGTGGAACTGGTTCGGTGTTTCAATAAGAATCACCGAAATATTATCAGGCCCTCCTGCATCATTGGCCAATTGTACCAAAGCAGTGGCTGAGTTTTTTAGGTTTTGATGATGTTCAATCAAGGTTAGGCGAATGGCCTCATCAGGAACAACATCAGTCAACCCATCGGAGCACATTAAATATATATCTCCGCTTTGTACAATATCTTCAACAATATCGGGTTCAACACCAGACTCAACACCCAAGGCACGTGTAACCAAATTCTTAATTGCAGAATGTCTGGCATCATCTTCTGTTAAGAGCCCGCGTCTTACTTGCTCTTGGATCAATGAATGATCCTCCGTGACATGGCTTAAATTATCGCCACGCAAACGATACATACGCGAATCGCCAACATGCGCAGCGGTAAGTCTATCGGCATAGAAAATTGCAGCAACAATGGTGGTTCCCATGCCAGCACACTCACGTTTTTGTTGCGATGCTTCAAAAATCCCTTCATTGGCTGTTGAAATAGCTTCATGTACAAGCATAGACTCATCGGTGAATCCTGTATCAACATTAAGCTTGGCTTCATTCATATTAGGAAGTTGTACCTGTAAAAGCCGTGTTACAATGTCCACAGCCATAGCGCTGGCAACTTCACCTGCATTATGCCCACCCATGCCATCGGCAAGAACTGCAAAACCAAGCTTCGGTGTTATGCCAACATAATCTTCATTATGATTGCGTTTGATGCCAACATCGGTGAGGGCATACATTTCTAGTCCGCTCATTATTTACCTCTCTTTGCTGCCATTTCTTGAAGGCACTGAATGATTTTTCGAACGACCTCAGCACCATTCGCAATGCGCTTTTCAGGATCCTTCACTAACATATGATCAATAAGTTTTGATGTTTGTTCGGAAATGCCACTACAATGTTCGCGAATATCGGGGTGTGGCTCATTGGCAATTTGAAACATTAAAGTTGCCATTGAATCACCGCGAAAAGGCCGGGTTCCACTAAGCATTTCATACATCATGACCCCCAATGAAAATATATCAGAACGCCCATCAACATGCTTGCCTGATAATTGCTCTGGTGACATATATGATGGTGTACCGAGAACAACGCCTGTTTTAGTTTTGCTTGATGCGGTAACACGGGCAATACCAAAATCAGTTACCTTCACTGACTTGTCTTTAAGTAACATGATGTTGGCAGGCTTGATGTCACGATGTACGACATCTTGAGTGTCCGCATAATGCAACGCTTCAGCAACTTTTCCGCAAATTTTAAGCGTTGCAGCGGTTGGGAACAATTTTCCTTTTTTGGTGTAGGGGGAAAGGTCTGTGCCATCAAGAAATTCCATGGCAATATAAGCAAGGTCATGCTCATCACCTGCATCATACATGGTGACAATATTCGGATGATTCAGCCTGCCCGCAGTTTCAGCCTCACGAAAGAAACGTTCTTTCACGTCTTCCATTTCATCAGGCTCGAACTCTTGCGCCAGTGCCATGGTTTTAATAGCCACCTCACGATTAATCTTTGGATCTTTACCCAGATATACCGTTCCCATGGCTCCCTTTCCGATCTCACGGATAATCTCATAACGTCCCAGCGTTGGTTTTGCTCCGCCTGTAATGAGGAGCGTAGACATGCCATCACTACGTGATGTTCCACCAAAAATCATGGTCTCCCCCGCAGTTTTCATGCGTTCCATGCGAGCTGGGACATCCTTGTAATTTTTATTGTGTTCGCTGATATATTCATAAACGGAAGTCGCTTTGTTGAACTGTCGTTTCCTCTCAAAATCCAAAGCAAGGTTGTAAATGCATTGTAGAACATCATCGTTGACATGGCATTTTCGGAATTTATCAAAGGCCATATCCAACATACCTTGGCTTTGAAATGATAAACCAAGCATTTTATTTGTTTCAGCCGAATCAGCAGAAATTTTCTCACGAGCTTCCTCACTGGCAAAATGACGCTTGGTGGTCATAAATAGATGCCCTAGAATCAGTAGTGATGCGGCAGTCATGGTTTGTAACCATAATGCTGATGCGACCAGTAGAAAGAAATTAGCGCCCAGTAGGGATAAGAAAAGCAAAAGGGATGTTGCCGTTCCCGCTAGTACACTAATGCGAGGAACCAAAAATATAAGGTAAAGCCCAATCAATAAAATAAGTGTAAACTCAACAATGGTTGCCCAGCTTGGTTGCGTGTAGAAAGATTCATCCAAAATACTTTGCAAAACATGGGCATGGAAATCGACACCTGTCATGTAAGTATTGATGGGTGTTACATAGGTTTCACCCAGTCCTGTTCCTGTGACTCCAATCAAAACAATTTTGTCTTTAAAAACCGATGCTGGAATACGCGCGGATGCAATATCATGGAAAGCGTAATGCTTGAAGGCAGTGCCTTCACCATCACCGTGAAAAGCAGGGTACATACGCATCTGAGGATCAGAGCCAATGGTCAGTGCCCCCAGCTCAATGTTTGTGCCTACGTTGATATGAATATCATCAACCGTGAGATTTAAATCGCGTGTGGCCATTGCTAGGGAGAGCGAAGGAAAAAACTGCCCATAATATTCAACCACCAATGGATCTGTACGCAACACGCCATCACTATCAATAATAACATTTAAAAAACCTAGACCAGCCGCTGCATCGGCCAGCTCATCAAAAGGATAGTGCAGCTTTACGGCACTAATAGGCTCAGAAAGATCATCCCCATCACCAATATTCTTAATGCTCATGCGCTCTAAAAATGGGGGTACATTGGCATCAGGGCGACCAAGGGGAACCCCACGATCAAAAAACATGGGCATGTAAATATTATTACTTTTTTTTGCCGCTAAAAGCAGTAAATAATCCCCGTTTTTGGTCAATATATCGGATTCGATTTTTTCAGCTTCCTGAATTTTCCCCTGCTGTCGCAAGAGATCAGCGAGCTGTAAACTAATGGAATTATTTTCTGGTGTTTTTTGCTTTTCGCTAAAGAAAATATCGATCCCAACAAGGCGTGCCCCAGCCTCGGATAAGCGGTTAATCATATCTGCAATAGTGGAGCGAGGCCAAGGCCAGCGCCCAATACGTTCAATGGATGCATCGTCAATATCTATAATGACGATGCGATCATCGGCAGGCATGCGGCTGGCAGATACTGCAGTATCATAGGCGGCAAATTCCAGTGATTTGAGAGGGCTGAAGCTGATGGCATAGGCAAAACAGAAGAGCAATGTTAATAGTAGACCAAAAAACCAGTCCGCTTTCCAAAAAGCACGATTATTCAATGAGATTGCCCCCTTACTTCATGCACTATAGCACCAGTATCGTGTAAACACTAAAAATATCGAAGTGTGAGCATATTAATGCGGATACTCAAGGCTTGATTATAGTTTGCCTAGGAGGCTGTCCGAAAAGTATGGTCTATGAAATAAGTTTTAATATCAATTAGTTAAACGATCTTTAAAGGCCTCACTTTTGAGTTTTTTGAGGTTTTGGTTGATAAAACAAAGAAAAATGCACGAAAACTCATCTAACCTGAATAATTCACAGTGCGGCCGGCAAGGTCGTTTATTCTGGTGAGTGAAAATCCCGCTCTGGTAAGGATTAGCCATCCGCCGGGAAGTAATTCCAAAGATTGAGCATAAGGGAATCGAACCAATAGGCCGTAAGCTGAAGTGATTGAGCCACGAAATATTCAAAATGGGAAGGGCGACGGTGTTGTGATGCTGGAAGCCAACAGAATGTGCCGCGTTGATCGGCAAGCTGCACATTTCACCCCGGGGTCTGAGAGCATGGCATGTTGGAGATTGAGAATAGACGGCAACCTGGGAGACCCTGTATCGTCTTACGTGGACGTGAGTATGCCCGACAAGCGATAATAAAGTAAGG
>JAUZQT010000088.1 GCA_030950825.1 Mariprofundaceae bacterium
GAATAGCGGAGAAGGCTCGCAAGGATCCATCGTGTCAGTTTACAAGTTTGTTTCATCTGATGACGAAGGAGATGTTGTGGGGATGCTTTATGCGGCTGAAGGACAATGCCGCAGCAGGTATCGATCAGGTAACCAAAGAGGGGCTTGGATACAATGATTGAAAAGCAAGTATAGTGTGACACCAGCGGGGAACTGTCTGGAAAATAGAAAAACAAATACCTGCTTACACAATCAGAGGTTCGGTCTACTCGACAATCGTTGTGATGATTGCGGATAAAGGGGCAAGCAAGGGCACGACAATATTTATGGCTAAAGGGCAGTCCTAGCCCTCTATAAAAACGATCCTTATGTTGAATACCCAGAGAATATTCATAAAGTTGCATCGTATGTTCGGGCATGCCATGCTTGCGTTAGTGCACAGCCCATGGCATTCATGTCATACTTTGGGGTTTCATGAGGGTATTTTAATGTTACATCGACTTTTCATTGCTGCTATCTGCAGCTTTATTATGTTTTCTGTATCGTACACAGTTCAAGCCAATGAACGTACCTTACCTGAAACTATCTCATCAGAAGATTTAAAACCAAATTTACCCCAGCCTTATGTCGTAAAAAAAGGTGATACACTATGGGATATTGCCAATTATTTTTTTAAAAATCCACACAAGTGGTTGAAAATATGGGAAAAGAACCTTTACATCACGAACCCAGACCTCATCTATCCAGGTAATAATATTTGGTTTAAACCAGAGAAAAAGAAACAAAAAACGCTTACACTAAGCATCGTTCGGGCACAGCCCACGATTATCAATAAACCAGTGGAGCGTTTGGAAAAGAAGATGGACACCAGTCTTTTGGTCACGGCTCTATCCAGACAAAGTTTTATCAGCCCAGATGCACTGGACGGTGTCGGCTATCTGCTTGACTCTGAAGATGAACGCATCAATTACGCGACCAACGATTCTGTATATATTAAAATGCTGAAGCCTGCAAAGGTAGGCGAGCTCTTTGATGTCTTTCGTAGCAGCGATGTGATTTATGATCCAGATACTGGTGAGCCTGTGGGCGCTCTGGTCAAACACTTGGGGCAAATTGAAATTACCTCACATTCAGGCGGTATTTACCGTGGCATGATCACCAAAAATTTTGAAGAGATCTCACGTGCTGATCGCCTAAAACCTGCCGATAAGGTTACCACGAAAATTGAGCCGCATTTCCCTGAGAAAAAGCTACATGGCAAGGTGTTATACATCCGTAACGATGCTGCCGAAGCAGGGCAGAATCAAATTATTGCCATCAACCTTGGCTTGGGTCAAGAATTAAAAGCGGGAACAATACTCTCTGTTCACCGCGCTGGACGTACAATTATTGATCAGCTAACGGGCGAAGAAACCCTTCTCCCAGAAGAGAAGATTGGCGAAATCATGGTTTTGGTTGCGCATCAACATGCCTCCTTGGCATTGGTGCTTCACTCTTCCTACTCCATCAATATTGGTGATGCCATACACAGTAAAGCGGAGCGCTAAAGAATTCTAAGAAAACCAGTCAACATGACACCATCCGCGCCAGCCATGGCGGCTCTACGGCTGTCTTTGGTGCGCGGTGTCGGTGTGTATATTGCGCGTCAACTGCTTGAAGCACTGGGTTCCTATGAAAGTGTTTGGCACAGCTCAGACTCCCAGTGGGCACAAATTGAGGGTATTGGCCCAAAACTACTATCGGCGTTAAAAGGCTCCGATATGACACAAGCAGAGCATATTGCAAAACAATGCCAGCAAGCAAGCATTCAGTTGTTATGCAGTGAAGATGCTGATTACCCAAATATATTAAACAGCAATGATGATGCACCATTGCTGTTGTTCGTGCGTGGTGATGCCCGTGCATTATCTCACCCGCAACCCTTAGCTATTGTAGGCGCGCGCAAATCCAGTCATGAAAGTAAAATGATTGCCAAACGCTGGAGTCAATATTTTTCAGAGCATCACATACTGGTCATCAGCGGCATGGCCTATGGTATTGATGCCGCAGCACATAGCGGTGCACTGGGTGGCGCAACACCCACTATTGCCGTATTGGGCTGTGGTCTTCTACGTTTGCAGGCAAGGCAAGAGCAGCAGGTTGCGGCAATTATTGAGCACGGAGGCTGTGTAGTAAGTGAATTTTTGCCCGAACAGGCTGCCCGACCAGAGAATTTCCCCCAGCGCAACCGGATTATTGCTGGTTTGGCACAGGCCACGCTGGTGATAGAAGCAGATATTCGTTCAGGCTCTATTATTACCGCCAATCATGCAGCAAGTTATGGCCGTGAAGTGTTGGCGACCCCTGGATCCGTATTAAACAATGGTCATGCTGGGTGCCATCAGCTCATTCGGGATGGTGCGAATTTAATTGATAGCCCTGAACAGTTGTTGCAACTACTCAATTGGCAGCTAGATATAGCTTCAGAGAATACCCCTTTTGTGTCCGATAACGAGGCAGAAATGGCTGTTTTCCATGCTTTACAGCATGATATTCTACATTTGGATGCCTTGTCGGAAGCTTGTAGCTTGACCGTGCCAGCGCTTTCCCCCATCTTGCTCGACCTTGAACTACGGGGTGTTATTGAACGTTTGGCTGGTAGTCGTTATACCCTTGGAGGGCTATAGCTAAGGAGCGTGCACGTTCCTTAGTCGCGTCCTTTAGCCCGCATTATTCATGAATCGCCGTGATGATCGCGCCGAAGCTTTGTTTGCAACGAATTTTTTGCCATGAGTGCCGTAGCCATGCATACGGTCGATTGGCAAAGGATTCGTTGCGGACAAAGGAGCAAGCGAGGGCGCAGCAGCATTTGTGAATAATGCGGGTTAGTTACATTGATTATTGTTGAAATCGTTATGGAGGATGATACATGAGTGCAGTGGTGGTAGTGGAGTCTCCCGCAAAATCAAAAACCATTGAGAAGTATTTGGGTAAAGGATATAAGGTGCTTGCATCGTATGGTCATGTGCGAGCCTTTCCAAAAAAAGATGGATCAGTGGATCCAGAAAATAATTTTGCACTCAAGTATCAAGTTATTGAAGATAAAGAAAAGCGTATTAGTGCCATTCAAAAAGCTTTAAAACGTGCTGATACCTTGATTCTTGCCAGCGATTTGGATCGTGAAGGTGAGGCCATTGCATGGCATGTTGCGGATGAATTAAAATCTCGTGGTGCATTGGAAGGCAAGAAGATTCAGCGCATTACTTTTAACGAAATTACCAAAAAAGCCATTAATGCGGCAATGGCGAATCCTTTACAGATTAATATGCCATTGGTGGATGCACAACAGGCGCGTAGTGCTTTGGATTATTTGGTTGGTTTCACCTTATCACCGCTATTGTGGCGTAAAATTCGTGGTGGGCTTTCAGCTGGCCGCGTGCAATCGGTTGCTCTGCGACTAATTTGTGAGCGTGAGCAGCATATTCGCGATTTTAAACCCAAAGAATATTGGACGATTGAGGCCACTTGCGAAGCAAAAAATGGCGATTTTGAATCGCATTTGCATATTATGGATGGCGAAAAACTCAGTAAATTTTCACTGTCCAATGGTGTTTCGGCACGTGCTGCAGCCCGCCTTGTTGAACAGGGCGATTTCACCATATCCGAAATTCAGAAAAAACAGGCTAGGCAACACCCTGCCGCACCATTCATTACATCCAGCCTGCAAATGGATGCCTCGCGCAAACTTGGTTTTACAGCACGAAAAACCATGCAAATTGCACAAAAATTGTATGAAGGTATTGAAGTTGATGGTGAACCCGTTGGTTTGATTACTTATATGCGTACTGATTCGATTGCATTATCCGATGATGCGCTGAGCGATATGCGTTCGTATATTTCTTCTCAATGGGGCAATGATTATTTGCCCGCAAAGCCGCGTGTGTTTAAGTCCAAGAGTAAAAATGCTCAAGAGGCGCATGAAGCTATTCGTCCAACATCCATTGCCCGTACGCCCAACGCTATGCGCTCTATATTGGATGCGGATAATCACAAGCTTTATACATTAATCTGGAAGCGCGCTTTGGCTTCTCAAATGTCTGCGGCCATTCTTGATCAAGTGCGTGTTGATATTGTATCAGGCGATTTAACATTACGAGCTACAGGCTCTGTTTTGGCATTTCCAGGCTTTAGGAAATTGTATATTGAAGGTACGGATGAGCCTGCTAAAGATGATAAAGATCGTCTCTTGCCAGTTATGGAAGTCGGTGATGCCATCAATACTCAGGCGATCAACCCCAAGCAGCATTTCACCGAGCCCAAACCACGCTTCAGTGAAGCAACCCTCGTCAAAGAGCTTGAAAGCCATGGCATTGGGCGCCCTTCAACATACGCCTCTATTTTGAATGTGTTACGCACACGCGACTATGTGGAAATGGATAAAAAGCGTTTTGTGCCAACCGATGTTGGCGAAATTGTAAGTCGTTTTTTAACTACCTACTTCACAGATATTGTTGAAACTAATTTTACTGCAGAGATTGAAGCACAGCTTGATGCTGTTGCACGCGGTGAACAAGAATGGCGACCATTACTGCATGATTTTTGGGTACCCTTTAAAGCCCGTGTTGATGATACCATGGAGAATGTTAAACGCTCTGATGTCACCCATGAAAAAACAGATGAGATTTGTACAGAATGTGGCAAACCAATGGCGATTAAATTGGGGCGGTATGGGAAATTCTTGGCCTGTACTGGTTACCCTGAATGCAAACAAGCCAAGCCGCTGGGTGGTGATGGTGAAGCACCTGAACCCGAAGTTTCGGATCAGAAGTGTGATGTCTGTGGTGAGGCCATGTTTATTAAACAGGGGCGTTATGGAAAGTTCTTGGGCTGTTCTGGATACCCTGAATGTAAAGGTATTCAACCTTTGGAAAAGCCCAAGGATACTGGTATTGCTTGCCCCGACTGTGGTAAGGGAACATTTTTAGAGAAAAAATCACGCCGTGGCAAGGTGTTTTATTCTTGCTCCAAATATCCCAAGTGCAAAAAAGCACTATGGAATAAGCCGATTGACAAACCATGCCCTGAGTGTGGCGCACCCTATATCACAGAAAAAACCACCAAGCGGCGCGGTACCGAACATGTATGTGATTCCGAAGTTTGCACTTGGATTGAGCAGATCGAAGCAACTGAATAATGCCGCCATTGATGGCATACCGTTTGGGCAGTGTGGATGATATTGATGCGGTTTATGCCTTAAATATACAGTTGTTCGCCGAAAACTGGTCTAAAAAATCCTTGCTGGATGTGATGCGGTCTGGGTTCAACCTGCATGTCTGTGAGATCTCTGAGCAACTTGTTGGTTATATCCTAAGCCAAGATATATTTGATGAAGTACATATTATGCAAGTCGGCGTTGATCCGTCATGCCAACGTCAAGGCATTGCCAAAAAACTCAGCCAAGATTTACTTGCCGACAAACACGATTATGCGCTTGCCTTGCTTGAAGTACGCGCCTCAAATATTGCCGCCCAAAATCTTTATGCCCAATTGGGTTTTAACGAAGTCGCTCGTAGAAAATCCTATTACGTGCCAGAAAATAAGGGCGAGTCGCGTGAAGATGCGATTTTAATGACGCTCGACATAATGAATAAGGTTAGATCGTGTGAGATAAGCAAACCACGATATGAATGAATATTCGACTGGTGGGGTCTTCTCTGAACTCCAATCATCCCCAATATAAATGGATATTTTAGCTCTAATTAGGGGGAGGCTGCTTCAAAATACAACAAAAAGTAGAATTCCACTTTGGAAGAGCCAAGAAAACGATAATACCCATCCTTCATGGCTGGCTATTCATGCTTTTCTTATTTTGCGAACGGATCTCTCATGTCATGTTTGGCAAATCAAAAACCATTGCTATTATGCGGTTAATTTGGCACTGGGCTTGAGCGATTCCATCATTATAAAAAGATCAAGGCTTACCAAGTGTATTTGATGCGTTTTATGCAAAACGCTGAGTGAGGATGTTTTCAAGAGAAAATCCTTCCTTGATGACACCTAAAGCGACTGCAGGAACAACGCCAGTTGTCCAATGAGCGCGAATAA
>JAUZQT010000089.1 GCA_030950825.1 Mariprofundaceae bacterium
GGCGTGTTTGAAGGGCAGGAAGCAAGGCAGACAAACTTCTCTGTTCCAACCATTAAGCAGGCACAGATGGACATGCTTTCCGAGCAGTCTGACCTTGGCATCGGTAATAAGAAAGAATTGTTGGATGATGAAATTCTGGCGAATGTTCAGAAAGTGCAGCTTACCAACGGTTTGAAACAATCAGAGAGCCTTGGTTCAATGGATTTTACGGTTGAGATGGAAACAGGTACAGGCAAAACCTATGTGTACCTTCGCTCTATCTTTGAAATGAATCGCAGGTTTGGCTTCTCTAAGTTTATTATTGTTGTGCCATCCCTTGCAATTAAAGAAGGTGTATATAAATCCCTGCAAATGACTGAAGAGCACTTTAAAGGGATTTATGACAATGTTACCTATGATTATTTTGTTTATGATTCATCGAATCTTGGCGAAGTAAGAAGCTTTGCCACCAATGATGCGATTCAAATCATGGTGATTAACATTGATGCGTTCCGCAAAAGCTTTTCTGACCCATCAAAAGAAACCAAGGCAAATATCATACATCGTGCTCAGGATAAATTGAGCGGAACAAAACCGATTGAGTTTATTCGCTCTACAAATCCGATTGTTATTATTGATGAGCCGCAAAGTGTGGATACTACTCCGAAGTCAAAAGAGGCTATCAAACAGCTCAATCCACTTTGTACGATTCGTTATTCAGCCACTCATAAAGATAAGCACAACCGCCTTTATAAACTGGATTCGATAGATGCTTATGAGCAGAAGTTGGTGAAGCAGATTGAAGTGGCATCCATTCAGCTTCAGGACGGGCACAATAAGGCATATATCAAGCTTCTTGCAGTCGATATTAAAACGCATACAGCCAAGATTTGTTGTGATGCCATGCAGGGTGGGCAGGTTAAGCGTATCACCAAAAAAGTGAAAAGCGGTACTGACCTATTGGAGTTGTCGGGTGGCAGAGACATCTATAATGGCTATGTTATCAGTGAAATTTATTGTGAACCTGGAAGCGAATATATTGATTTCACCAGTATGTCAGAT
The DNA here is from genome assembly GCA_030950825.1 of Mariprofundaceae bacterium. GTDB lineage: Bacteria > Pseudomonadota > Zetaproteobacteria > Mariprofundales > Mariprofundaceae. The sequence goes on from JAUZQT010000089.1 coordinate 1,042, forward strand.
GTCATTCGGTTGAATCAGGTGATTGGTGGCGTGGATGAAGACCAATACAAACGTTTGCAGATTCGCAAAACGATTGAAGAGCACCTTGAAAAAGAACTAAGGCTTCGCCCCAAGGGGCTGAAGGTTTTAAGCCTTTTCTTTATCGACAAGGTGGCAAATTATCGCAGCTATGATGACGATGGAAACCCTCAAAAGGGCAAATATGCCCAAATGTTTGAAGAGGAATATGCCGCACTGATTAAAAAGCCTAAGTATCATTCATTGTTTGAAGGTGTTGACCTCGAATCATTGCCTGAAGCCGTTCACAACGGTTACTTTGCTATTGATAAGGGGAAAGATTCTAAAGGTGCAAGCCGTCTCAAAGAATCTTCGGGTGATGGTAAAACTAAGGCTGATGGCAGCGCATACAACCTGATTATGAAGGACAAAGAGAAGCTTCTCAGCTTTGAATCCAAGCTGAAATTCATCTTTTCACACTCGGCTTTGAAGGAAGGTTGGGATAATCCCAATGTATTTCAGATTTGTACGCTGAATGAAACCTCATCGGTGATGAAGAAAAGGCAGGAAATTGGTCGTGGGTTACGCATTGCAGTCAATCAGGATGGTGAGCGGGTTTATGGCTTCGATGTAAACACGCTAACCGTTATGGCAAATGAATCGTATGAAGATTTTGTGAAGCAGTTACAGAAAGAGATTGAAGATGATGAGGGCATTCGCTTTGGTGTGGTTGAAAAGCATATGTTTGCCAATATCGTTGTTGAGAATGATAGTCATCAGGATGAATATCTTGGCACTGTGGCTTCAGAATCTATCTGGAACCACCTACATGAGCAGGGGTATATTGATAACAAAGGAAAGGTTGATGATAAGCTAAAAAATGATTTGAAAACGAATAATATTAATCTTCCAGATGAGCACAAGGAACATACCGCACAGATTGTTGCAGCTTTGAAAAAAGTAGCTGGAAATCTCAATGTTAAACCTGCCGAGAGACCCGAAAAAGTTAATTTGAACAAGAGTGTTTATCTTGGCGAAGAATTCAAAGCACTTTGGGAGCGGATTAAGTACAAGACAACGTTCCGTGTGGATTTTGATGTTCAAGCTCTGATTGATAAGTGTGCCAAGGAAATTCATGAGAACCTTGTTGTTGGTAAGACACGCTTTATTTATGAGAAAGATAAGGTACAGGTGCTTCGTGGTGGTTTAGAAGGGGTGGATTCCAAAAAGAATGTCTATGTTTATGATGTGAAGGATTTCGCTCTCCCCGATGTAGTGAGTCACCTTCAAAATGAAACGAACCTGACCCGAAGGACTATTGTTGATATTCTTATCAAGAGTGAGCAATTAGAGAAGTTTAAGAGTAACCCACAAAAATATATTGATGAAGTGGCAGCCATCATCAAACGCCAGATGCGTCACTTTATTGTAGATGGTATTAAGTATGAAAAAATTGGCGATGAACACTTCTATGCTCAAGAGCTTTTTGAAAAGAATGAGCTAACAGGTTATCTCAATAAAAATATGCTCAACGCTGAAAAGTCAGTGTATGAACAGGTTATTTATGATTCTGCTGTGGAGCAGGAGTTCGCTAAAGGCTTCGAGAAAAGTGATGATGTGAAGGTGTATGCCAAGCTTCCTGCATGGTTCAAAGTAGCTACCCCACTGGGTAGCTACAATCCCGATTGGGCTGTTCTGGTGCAGTGCGATGGCAGGGATAAACTTTACTTTGTGGTTGAGACCAAAGGAAGTTTATTCACGGATGCACTTCGCCCAAGCGAAAAAGCTAAAATCTCTTGCGGAAAAGAACATTTCAAAGCGATTGGTGAGGATGTTGGTTTTACAGTGGCGAATAAGTTTGATGCATTTATGGGAAAGATTGTGTCATAGATGGGGCTCAGGTGAGATAAAAATGATCAAAATTTCGCAAAATTTCAGCATGGATCACAAGATGCCCAACTTGGCTCAAAAAAATATCATTCCCAAGTGCTTGTATTGGGAATCCATGATAAAAATCGTGGTTATCAATGGATCCTCGATACAAACATTCGAGGATGACGACACAATGGGCATATCGGATAAAGTCAACAGTGAACTGAATAGTTACAAAACTTCATTGGCTAATATAAATAATCATACAAAAGAAGCAGGCTTTACCTTATTAGAGGTATTAATGGCTTTAAGTGTTTTTGCACTGATTGCAGGTGTGAGTTACACTGCCTTGGGTCCTGCTGGTGAAGGATTTCGCCAGTTGCAACAAGTACGTGATCAAATTGAAAGTGCATCATGGCTGGGCAAACAGCTTCGTGCTGATGTGAGTGCGGTGACATCATCATCGCTAAAAACACTGATACCCATCCAAATAAGCAGTGATGTGCGTGGTGATATACACGTGGATGAGCTGACTATTCTGGTGCGTGAAGCTGGACGCAGTGGTTTAACATGGGTGCATTATAAGTTGGATGAAGAAAAGGGTGAACTATTGCGTGAATCGCGTATGGCTTGGGCGCGTGATGGCGTTGAATCTGATACAATGGTTCTGGGAGAGACATCATCATTTGATGTTGAACTGATGGATAATAATGGAAAATGGGTGCAACAATGGGCAAAACCCAGTAATCGAGCCGCTGCCTTTGTTTGGCCAAAAGCATTGCGTGTGCGTGTGACGCAAAATGGTGCGCAGCAGCAATGGGTGATGGCATTTTATCAGGCGTTGAAATGAGTCAAATATTGCACATAAAACAAACACATGAACGTGGTGCAGCGCTTATTATTGTATTGGGTTTGGTCGCGGTGATTGCGGGTTGGGCGGCAACTGCGGCTTATGAGGATATGGTATCATTGCGTCGTGCTGAAAATAGTATACTTGCTATGAAGGCAGAGCTGGCTTGTCTCTCGGTATTTGAGCTGGCTAAAGCGGGCTTGAAGCAAGATGCGAGAGATGGAAGAGGTGATAATTTAGAAGAAGACTGGGCACAATCTGCAGTACCTTTCCCGATTGATGATGGGCTGGTGGCTGGTGATGTGGTTGATGTGAACCGTTATTTGAATTTAAATGATTTGGTTGGTGCAAATGGCCAGGCCATTTTGCCCATGGTAGAGATGACCAAGCGCTTGTTCATGGCCAAAGATGTGGATGTTGGTCTAGTGGATGCACTGGTGGACTGGATGGATGCCGATAGTATCCCTTTTGGGCCTGGTGGTATCGAAGATTCTGGATATTTTTCCCAAGATTATATGGTGAAAAATGCGCCGTTGGATCGCCTCAATGAGTTGCGCTTGATAGCGGGCTATAATCAGGATGTCATGGCTTCTTTAAAGGATCTGGTGGTGGTCTGGCCAGTTGTTGCGGATGTTTATAGTAAAGTGAATATTAATACAGTCGAAGTGGATGTATTGTTGGCAATGTTCCCGAATTTGAGTGATGTAGACGCTGCCAGTATATTTAGTGATCGTCCTTATGATCAGCTCAGTGGTTTACAAACTGCGGCATGGGCACAAGGTGCGGCAGGGAAATTGATGTTTTCACGCTTGAGTGTCAGCAGTGATGGCTTTATGGTGCGAGCCCATGCGCTATTTGGTCGTGCAGATTGGCGAGAGGAGTATGGATTGTCCCGACAAGGTGAAAATTTAACATTGCGTTGGCGAGAGCGCCTATTGTGGCAACCATGACACAGCCAATGCAAGAACAACTGCCTATAAATGTGAGTTGGAATATAACATCCGTGGCATGGAAAAATCATGACAATGTAATGTCGTTGTATGATTGCCCCTCACAAGAATTTTCTTCGGCACCTGATTTTTCTGATGAAATGATATTTGTGGGGCGTGTTGCCATTCCAATGGAATGGTTGCTGGTGCGTTATATTGCCTTGCCATTGAAAAATCCCGATATGGTGGATGCTGATATGCTGTTTCAAGAATTGGCAGATAGCAGTGATTTGGATGCTGATGATTGGTGGTTAACATGGCGCATACAGCGCTGTGAAGATGGTATTGCGGGTATGGTCTTTGGACTGCCTGAATCCTTGCGGGAATCAATACAAAACCATGCGCAGTGGTCGAAAGCCAAAGAAATTTTGATTGATGGTTATGAACGTTTGCAAGGCCATATCCATGATACACAGGCTTGTATGGTGATTGATCAGGATGACGCGGGTGTTTTTTTTGGTGTCTTTGATGGTCAAACATGGCGTGGTATGCGGCGTTTGAACCATTGTCAGGGTCAAGACAGGCAGGGTGCGGACGATGCACTGTGCTTGCAAATACACCATTCATGTTTAGCGATGGGTTATGATGCGCAACATTATCAACGCTGTGGACGTATTTCTGCGGATCTTTTAGCTGCCTTGGGCAATGACGGGGCAACTTGGGCAGGCGAATTGTTAGAGGAGCCCCAAACACGCCATGAAGCCAATTTAGCAAGCCTTGAGGCAGTACCTATTGACGGACGAAAAGTATTGAACCTTCGTCATGATCGCTGGGCAGCGCGTCATGGTCTGGGGCAGTGGCAGCTTTGGAAGCGTAGTGCTGTACTATGTTCCTTGCTTTTAGTGGCTTGGTCCTTTGGCGTTTTAAGTGATTTGAATAGCATGGAAAAACAAATTGAAAACGCCACGCAGCGTATTGAAAATGCCTTTCATGAGGGATTACCCAATGAGCCTGTCATGCTTGATGCTTTGGCGCAATTACGCCAGGCCACTGGTGGCGGAACAACAATAGATACAACATTTTTATCCAGCTTAAAAGCCGTGAGTGCGGTGTACCGCACAGAAGATTGGATGTTAAAAACACTGGAGTTGCGCGATGGTGAGATGCAAATAACAGGTAAAGTAAAGGATATTGAAACATTAAACCGTATGCAGGCAAGCCTAAAAAAAGCATTACAGAAAAATGTAAAGATTGCAGATACCAACATCAGAGGGGAGCAAGTGAGCTTCCGAATGCAATGGTGATAAAATGAAAGATACCATGCACAAGCTTTATTTAAATTTCAATAGCCTCAACTGGCAACAGTATCTTGAACAATATTGGCTGCCTTATTATCAGGGCTTGGCGGATCGTGAGCAACGTTTGTTGATCTTTGCAGCCATCAGTCTGCCCGCAATACTCTTGATTTTTGCTATTATTTTACCCTTAAATGATGCCCGAACAAATCAACAGCTTGCACTCCACGCCTTACAGGGAAAGGTGGAAGAGGCTGAATCCTTGGCTGCGCAGCTGAAAAGTAAAGGCACTGCACCAGTGCGCGCCAGCACCATGTCGATGGTGGATAAAATTGCTCGACAGGTTCAGGTACGTAAGTTTATGACGCGCTTACGACCTCAAATGGGGCGTGATGGTGGGCAGCGTTTGCTTATTCAAATGCGCAGTGCGCCATACAAGGAAACCATTGTTTTTTTTAATACTTTATCGCAACAAGGCCTGTCTTTATTGCAAGTGAAGCTGCAACAGAGCAAAGAGCAAGCTTATGTGCATGTGCAGGCGGTGATTGAGTGAGTCAAAGCAGCAACACTTGGAAAAACAAACATCTGGTATTTGTTTTTATGGCCTGTTTGTTGGTATTTACTGTAATACGCTGGGATATTGATGGCTGGATACAGGGGCAACTGGATACTGTGATCGAGCAAAATAATATGCCTATACAGTATCGCGCATTAAGCCTGCATGGCACAACACTCGAATTGCAGGATGTGCACTTGGATATGTCGGACATGTCTAATATGCCCAATAATACACCCCAAGATTTGCGATTGGATAAGCTGCAAATGAGCCTAGACTGGGCTGCCTTGGCTTCTGCCGAGTTGGCTATACTGATCCATGCAAACAATGCTTTTGTGACTCTTCAGGCTTCTATTTCACAGCATGAATCGCGTATAAAAGTATCTGATATATTGGTACAAGTGGATGTGTCAGCAGCGCAAGCTTGGTATGGTCAAGCATTGCTTGCACAATTGGCTGGAGCTGTGGTTTTACAAGGCGATATTGTGCTGGATGTAAGTACAAGGCTACCCGTGCAGACTGATTTAACGCTGGCTTGGCAAGGCGCGCAAGTGAGTATGATGCAGCAGGTATATGCGCTGGGTGATTATACCCTGCAATTAACGCAGTCTGCAAAATCAGAGCAGGCTGAAAGCCAAGGGAAATGGCTATTGCAAGGTGGTGAAGCATTGAAGTTGCAAGGCAATGGCACACTGCAAATGAATCAAGTCATGGTAGGTCTGTGGCCTTTGCAAGGTGAAATTAGTGTACAATTGGGTGCAGAAAGTCCGTTGAAAGTGTTCTTGCCGCAAGCAAATAAAATGATCAAGCTTACGGGGACATTGGGGCAACCGCAGTGGACGATGTAAGCCAGTGTATTGGCAGTTTTACAAGTGGCTTTTGAAATAGGAGATTGATATGAAGAAATGTATACTGATAAGCATTACATTATTGTTGGCATCGTGTGTGACAACGCCCCATGACCCGAATCGACACACCAAAGAAAATGCTGCTGGCGGTGCAGTTATTGGTGCTTTGGCGGGTGCGATTATCGGTTATCAAGCGGATCACTCTGGAGGAGCGTTGCGTGGTGCTTTGGCTGGCGCTGCTGTTGGTGGCGCACTTGGTGCTGGTACAGGTATTTATATGGATAAACAGCAAGCGGACTTTGAACGAGTATTGGCATCAGAGCGCCGTTCCAATCAGGTAAAGATTGAGCGTTTGCAAAATGAAAACCTTAAAATAACCATGAACTCTGAAGTCTCTTTTGATTTTAACTCAGCTGCATTGAAACCTGCATTTCATCGAACGTTGGCCAAAGTTGGTGATATTTTGCAGCGTTATCCGCGCACGACTATTCGAATTATTGGACACACGGATAATGTTGGTTCAGCAGCATACAATCAGCGCTTATCCGAAGATCGTGCCAATGCCGTGGCATGGAATTTGGAAGATTCTGGTTTGAGCCCACAGCGTGTTGGTGTGGAAGGGCGAGGAGAATCACAACCGCGCGTGAGCAATGATTCAGAGGCTGGGCGTCAACTTAATCGCCGCGTTGAAATGTTGATTATACCAAATAAAAATATTCAATAACGATATATCAATGAGGTTTTTGTGTCCGTAAAAATTCAACGCAATGAAGCTTGCCAACTAACATTGGTTCTTAACGCTGATAATTCACCCTTAAATGAAGAGCAACGGCGTTACTTGGCGCAGCTTCCTGCTTCATCCCTACAACTCTATCAGCTTACAGCTTGCCAAGTAGGGGAAAGTTTTACGCTCACAAATGCCTTGGACATAGATGCCCTAGGCTTGAAGGCTGAGCCGATCGTTCAAAAATATTGATTAAATATTGGCTGAAGTTGGTCGCAGCGCATGTTTAGGATCTAGCCTGAATAATTCATGAATCGTTGTGATGATTGCGGAGAAAGGGGCAAGCAAGGGCACGACAGCCTCCTAGGTACTACCCAATTCTTCTGGTCTATAAGCCCAAGGTCTGAATTGGCATTGGATAAACCTATAAGCAGCGATGATTTCCATCATCACTTTTTATTGTTAAGGTGCTCGAATGCCTCATAGTCGATTATCCGTATGGCGTTTTATCTTTTCTTTTTGGCCGCTTTTGTTGGTTTTCATTCTAGCGCAATGGGCAGTACGGACGTTGGCCAATAGCGCATCCATCGCGATTCCTTGGTGGCTGTCTTCGATTGACCTCATTGTATTCATTGCAGTATTTTCTAGTGCCGCGGTTTGGGTTTATAAACCACTCAAACAAGCCCCTTTATGGTTAAAAAAATCATCGCGGCGTTCATTGCAAGGCTTGGAGCAAACCATCGCCTTATTGCCTGAGCGAGCCTTTAAAGGATTTTTTATTGCGGGCTTGTGTTGCGCACTTTATTTGATTGCGGTGTTATCGCTTGGTGCTGCCGTAAGTCATGTTGTTTTGACCCCACGTATGTTTGCGGCTTTGGCATTATCACTGTTGTATGGTGTGGGTGTGCTTGCACCCAGTATGGGCTTAGCCATGACCATTGCATACAGCGTATCTGTGCGGCGCGAACTAGCAAAACAAGGGCTTTTCTTGCATACGCTTAGCAATCAGCATGGGTATATTTTACGTTGGAATAAAGTTTCGCGCCGCCCGTGGGTTATCTTTATGATTACCAGTGCTTTGCCAGCCAGTATTTTGGCATTTTTTGTGTACCTTATCTTGGGCACAGACACAGCTTTTGAGCGTCAGTTTATCTTGTTGCAAGCGGGTGTATTGTTTATCGGGTTAATATTGGCGGGAGCATGGCTTGTTCATACGGTTGGCAAGACGCTAAAGCAGGTTATGGCAAGCTTTTCTGACGGCTTGCAGCGCATGCGTGAAGGTCAATTTGATGAGCCTGTGGCGGTGTTGAGTGATGATGAATTTGGTGTTTTAGCGAAGGGGATGAATACAGCCTTTGGTGGGCTGCGTGAGCGAGAAGAGCTAAAGCATGGTCTGGAAATTGCGTCCGAGATTCATCATGTGATGTTGCCTGTTCAAGCGCCCAAAATTCCAGCCTATGATATTCTGGGTTTTGAACAAAGTTGTGAATCTGTTGGTGGAGATTATTATGATCATATTGTGCTCCCCGATGGGCGTGTGTGGCTGGTGCTCGCCGATGTGGCTGGTAAGGGCTATCCAGCGGCACTGACGGTGGCCAATTTGCGGGCGATGCTGCATGCGCTGGCGCATTTGGAATTAGCTTTTGAAAAGGCCGCTGAATATATCAATGATACATTGTGTGATACACTAACAAATGGACGCTTTGTCACCTTATTTTTGGCAAAACTGCAACCGAAATCCCATACTTTACTTTGGTTGAATGCTGGGCATATTCCAGCTTTATTGTGTCGGAATGGCGAGATTGAAAGATTAAAAGCGTCCGCTCCACCCATGGGCTTGCTGCCAGGATTAAAATTTGAAGTATCACACTGCAAGCTTGAAGAAAATGATACTTTATTGGTATATAGCGACGGTATTACCGAGGCACGTGAGCATGAGAGTGGTGCCTTGTTTGGTGAGGCAAGGTTAAGTGCATGGCTCAAAGAGCATGATAAAAGTGATATTAGGATTTTATCACAACAGCTTCAAGATGAATTGAATGATTTTGGCGAGGTGGCAGCCGATGATGATGTCACCATGCTTTGGTTGCGCCGAAAAGCGGGTTAGGTGTTTTCCCGCTCCCCCTTTTTTTAAAATGACACCATTATTCATTGGAAATAATTCTGATTGGATGATGCTGGAGATAGTATGATAGATAAGACAACACGAATTGAAAGCGATTCGATGGGCGAAATGCAGCTGCCAGTCGATGCCATGTATGGTGCATCAACGGCGCGGGCAGTTGAAAACTTCCCTGTTTCCAATTTGCGTTTTTCTCGAAGCTTTATCAAGGCATTGGGGCGCATCAAGCAATCTGCGGCCAAGGTGAATGCGGATTTGGGGAAGCTCGATGCTATGCCCAGCATGCTAATTGCCCAAGCCGCCGATGAAGTTGCTGATGGGAATTGGGATGCGCATTTTATACTGGATATTTTTCAGACAGGTTCGGGCACATCCACCAATATGAATGCCAATGAGGTGATTGCACATCGCTGTGCGCAATTGGATATATCGGCGAAGGTTCATCCCAATGATCATGTGAATATGGGACAATCTTCCAATGATGTCATCCCTTCGGCCATTCATGTTGCGGCAGTGGATGTTCTGGTATATCAATTATTGCCATCGTTGCAGCATTTGCATGGTGTTCTACAGGATAAGTCGAATGCCATGATGGATGTGGTGAAAATTGGCCGTACACATTTGATGGATGCCACCCCGATTACTTTGGGGCAGGAAATTTCAGCTTGGGCACGCCAGATAGAGCTTGCGATGCAACGATTGCAAGCCTGCTTGCCACGTATAACGGAATTAGCGCAAGGTGGCACAGCTGTGGGTACAGGCTTGAACACCCATCCTGAATTTGGCGCACGCATGGCTGCGGAATTATCTAAGCACTACGGCGTGACATTCAATGAAGCCAAAAATCATTTTGAGGCGCAGGCGGCGCAGGATGCAGCAGTAGATCTTTCTGGTGCGTTGCGAACATTGGCCGTTTCGCTGGTGAAAATTGCCAATGATGTGCGTATTTTGAATATGGGGCCACGTTGTGGACTGGGTGAAATAACGATTCCTGCCGTGCAACCAGGCTCATCCATTATGCCAGGCAAGGTGAATCCTGTGATTGCTGAATCCATGGCGCAAGTCTGTGCACAGGTGATTGGTAATGATGCGGCGATTGCCTTTGGTGGTGCATCTGGCTTGCTTGATTTGAATGTGATGCTGCCAGTGATGGCGCACAACCTTCTTGAATCTGAAACGATTTTGGCCAATGCGGTGATGATGTTTGCCGATAAATGTATGGTAGGGCTTGAAGCCAATCGTGAAAAATGTGAACAGCAGATTGAATGGAGCATGAGCATGGTGACATCGCTGGCTCCAATCTTGGGTTACGATAAAGCCTCTGCACTTGCCAAGCAAGCTGTAAAAGAAGGGAAAACTGTGCGGGCACTGTGTGTGGAGTTGGGTCTTTTTTCTGAATCTGAGCTGAATACACTGCTTGATCCTACCACCATGCTGCATCCTAAAGTATAGACATATTTTGGTTAAAACATGGAAAAATTAAAAGATATTCATTTACCTGCGCCTGAAGCTTGGTGGTATATGGCATGGGGCTGGTACCTTGTTATTGGATTGCTGTTGCTTCTTCTTATTGGACTTTATATTGCTTTGCCGCATATAAAGCGGTGGCGCAAAAAAAATCGTGGTAAACAAGCCTTAAAGGATGATGTGCAGCATACCTTGCTGGCGATGCGCACCGATTATGCAAAAAATCATGATGGGCTTGCATTATTGGGCGAGATTTCTATTTTTTTGCGCCGTGTTTGCGTGACTGTATTTGAGCAGGATAAACATGCAGGTTTGATTCAGGATGCTTGGCTAATTTTTTTGGATGAACAATGGGGATCGCACAAGCCCACGCAATGTTTTGCAGATGAACCTGTTGCAGGTTTATTGAAATATGGTGCATACCAACCCGATATGGATGAAACAAATCTGAAACATGTCGAAGCATTGCTTGAATTAAGCGGAAAATGGGTAAAGGTGGTATTAAAGCATCATGTTTGAGTTCGCTTTTCCTTGGGTTTTATTGTTGTTTCCCATGCCATGGTTGGCGCGGCGCTGGCTTCCTGTGGTACAAAAGAAAGCACCAAGCGGCTTGTATATTCCGTTTGCAGATGATTTTAGAGTTGCAGGAAAGGCTGCCAAATCCACGGTGCCACGGCATCGGATATGGTTGATGCTGGCTTTTGCATCTTGGATTTTATTGTTGCTGGCTGCTGCAAAACCGCAGTGGCTGGGTGATCCTGTTGAGGTATCTCGCAGTGGCCGTGATGTCATGTTGGCGGTCGACTTATCGGGTAGTATGCAGATGCAGGATTTCGTATTGCGTGGTAAGCAGGTGGATCGTTTGACGGCAACCAAGCTTGTTGCAGGCGATTTTATCAAACGCCGTGAAGGTGATCGTTTGGGGCTTATTTTGTTTGGTACTCAAGCCTATTTGCAAACACCATTAAGCTTTGATCGGGTGACTGTGAATGTATTTTTACAGGAAGCGGCGATTGGTTTGGCTGGTGAAAAAACGGCGATTGGTGATGCGATTGGTTTGGCAGTCAAGCGTTTGAAAGATAAAGAAAACATTTCTGAACTGGTGCTTATTTTATTAACAGATGGCGTGAATACAGCTGGTGAACTTTCGCCCGAAGAAGGTATTGCTTTGGCAAAAAAAATTGGCCTTCGTATTCATACCATTGGCATTGGTGCATCGGCCATGACGGTCTCATCTTTTTTTGGAAATCGTACCGTCAATCCATCGGCTGATTTGGATGAAGCAATGTTGAGATCCATAGCCGAGCAAACGGGTGGGCAATACTTCCGCGCCCATGATACCCAAGAGCTTGAAAAAATTTATGCGGTCATTGATAAGCTTGAGCCTGTTGATGGTGATGTGCAGATGTTTCGGCCTGTTCAAGCACTATTTATGTTCCCTTTGGGACTGGCAATGTTGTTGTCTTCGATAATTCTATTGTTTCGTTCTAGGAGACTGTCCTAAGTTCCCGTCAGGTTCGCAGAAATGTAGCGTTACGCCTTTGTCGCCATCATCTTACTCAATCCACGCAATCTGTTGAAAGTCTCACTCCTTTTTAAACTGTTGACGCACTTGCCCGGTAATCTTCATCTCTGGTGATTAATACCCAGGCCGCCATTTCACGTCCGTTTTTAAATGCTTTGCCATCGGAAACAGGCTCTTTTGAATTTTAAGTGGGTAAGAATCATAATTTTGACATCTTGTTAGAAATTAGGGTAATCATATCACAATTAGATATTCACCCAGTCACTATGCTCTTCTGATGTTAAAATGAGCTTCAAAATTGCCTAGAAT
>JAUZQT010000009.1 GCA_030950825.1 Mariprofundaceae bacterium
TATTTATAATACTTTTATATGCGATTGCCCTACAGACCTATTAGCCTGAATAATTCACAAATACTGTCGTGCCCTTGCTTGCCCCTTTATCCGCAACGAATACCCTGCTAGTCGAGCGTATCCATTGGTACGGCACTCCCGACAAAAAAATCGTTGCAGATAAAGGTTCTTCGCAATCATCACAACGATTTATGAATTATTCAGGCTAAGGAATGGGAATTAAATGCACAAGTTATTAATTCCCATTCTTAAGCCTCAGACATCCGCAGCAATAAGCTTGCCTTTCTTCAAACGCAATACTCGATCCACTCGCCTCGCCAACTCCATGTTATGCGTCACCATAATAACCGCTGTGCCTACCTGTTGGCATAATAACTGCATCGCTTGAAAAACACCCTGTGCCGTGACCTCATCTAAGTTTCCTGTGGGTTCATCCACCAACAATAAACTTGGTTTACCCACCAAAGCACGCGCTACGGCAACTCTCTGCGCCTCACCGCCAGATAACTTTGCAGGCACATGTGACAAGCGGCTTTTTAGCCCCAATTTCTCCAACAAATCAATAGCATCTTGCTCAGCATCCTTCCTAGCCTTGCCACGAACCAGTAAAGGCAGCATAACATTTTCCAATGCATTTAATTCAGGAATTAAATGATGCGCTTGATAAACAAAACCGATCGAATGATTGCGCAACCGAGCTCGCTCGCGTTGATTGAGCGTAAAAAGCCCTTGCTCTGCTAAATAGGCTTCACCGCTATCTGGGTCATCCAATGTTCCTAGCACTTGTAGTAAGGTGCTCTTCCCTGCCCCTGATTCGCCGACAACAGCTAAAAACTCACCTCGATATAATACAAAATCGACATCTTTAAGTATGTTCAAAGAGCCAGAAGCACTCTGGTATGATTTATTTAGCCCAGAAACTCGAAGCAATACTTCTTTGCTCGTTGCCTGCAAGCTACCCTCCCTTCTTCATCAATGTCTTGATTGTATCCTGTACCCGCTTCTTTTGATATGCCTCCACAACTTTCCGCACAGAACTGTACTCAAGCGCAATAGCATTAAAGGCATCACGGGTTAATTCCATCACTTCCAGTGCATCTTTTGCAACAACCGTTGCTGTTCTCGGTTTATCTGTCAACAAAGCCACTTCAACAAAAAAAGAGCCTTCACCCATCACGCCTAATTCAACGGGGGCTCCACCACGCCGCATGTCATTGGTAAATACCACAACTCTTCCTGAACGTATCAAAAAGAATGACTTTCCCAGATCTCCTTCCTTGACCACAACATCGCCAACATTAAAAATACGCACATCAAATTTATCAGCCAAAGCCAACCGTACTTTCTTTGGCACACCCTCAAAAATAGGTGTGATTGCCAAGACACGTGCCAATACACGCTGGCAATAGAACTCCTCTACCGTTTCTTTAATTTTCGCATGTTTTTTTACCCAAGAATCAAATGTTTCTCGGTTAATCATGAGCAAGCTTGCTTCCGTTTCAGCAACCGCTGCATTAACATGTTTGATGCGCGACATAAAAGCATGTTCACCAAAAAAATCACCTTCACACAGATTAGAAAACACCCTATTTCCACCCGATGGAAGCGCTGCTTGCAAGCGCACAGAGCCCATACCAATCAAATACAGGTAATCTCCAGCCATCCCCTCTTTATAAATGTACGCACCTGCCGCAAAAACTTTTAATGTCAATGAATCCATAAAAGACTCAAACTCATCACCCGACAAGCCCGACAACAATGGTGTTCGTTCAACATTTAATCGCGCCATCTCACCAAGCGTTTCATGCTCAGACAATACATGTTCTTGCGGCTTAAGCGTAGAAATAGCCCAATCATCACCGCGCTCTGATGAAAGCTCTCTCAAATGTTTTTGTACTTCGGTTTGGTTCGGATCCAAGCGTAAAATTATTTTGTTAATGGCAATGGCCTGAACCACAAAGCTATCTTCAGCGTAGGCTTTCGCAATCTTGATATAGTCTTGGACGGAAGCCTTGGAATCACCCGTTTTTTCACGTAATTCAGCCACTTTTACGTATATTCTTAAATCCTTGGGATCAGCTTTATGCAACTCTTCAAAAAAAAGTAATGCTTTGGCATACTTGCCATCCAGCAATGCCCTTTTCGCCTTGTTTCGCAACTGATCTGTAGACATTATTCATACCTCAATGCGTCGGCTGGCGGCACATTGGCAGCGCGCCAAGCTGGATAAAATGTAGCCAACACACCCAACAACAAACTAACGATCACAATCCAAGCAACCGATACGGGGTCAATCAGTGAGGGAACATGCTCAATAAAATAAACATCTCCAGATAGAATCGTTATGCCTGTTATTTTTTCAATCCAGCCCAGTAAAGCATCCAACTGCCAAGCCAGCAACAAACCAAAGCTTGCCCCTAGTAGGGTTCCAAGTCCACATAACAGCGTTCCCATCATTAAAAAGATACGCATCACCGAGGCATGCGTTGCGCCCACTGTTTTCAAAATAGCAATTTCTTTACGTCGCTCCATCACGACCATAACCAATGACGATACCATGTTAAATACTGCTACAAGCACAATAAGGGATAAAATAATCCCCATGACTAGGCGCTCCATTTTCAAAGCCTGAAAAAACGAACGGTGACGATGCATCCAATCCGTTACCCAAGCCGACACGGGTAATTGCATGCGTGCCCTTGCGGCAACAACACTGGCTTGATTGCGATCATACAAATGTAATTCAATACCAGTCACCCGATCGCCCATGCGGTTAAGGCGCTGAACAGCCACTAACGGTGCGATCATAAGGCCGACATCATATTCATAAAAACCTGAATCAAAAATCCCTACAACACGAAAGCCTCGCACACGTGGCACCATGCCAGCAGGGGAAATCCCTCCAGCGGGGGAAATTAGCCGCAACGAACCGCCAACACTCACATGAAGCTTGCGCGCTAGGTCTTTACCAATCACTATTTCATAAGGAGAATGTCCTTGATCCGAAATAAAGCGCCCCGATATAATATGGCTGGCAATATTCTCTTCGCGTGTAACATCAACACCTTTTAGAATCACGCCCGTTGAGTATCGACCATTATTAGCCAAAACTTGAGCCGTTATATAAGGCGCAGCCTTGGCAACGCCTTCAATATTTTCAGATATTTCCAACCACTTTTGCCAGTTTTCCAATGTGTCATCAGCGCCTTGGATATCAACATGTGATGAAAAACCAAGGATTTTATTCTTTAACTCCGCATCAAACCCATACATCACCGACATCACCACAATCAATGCAGCGACTCCAATCGCCACACCAATGGCAGAACTCCAGCCAATCAGCGATACAAATCGCTCATCGCGCCGAGATTTCAAATAACGACGAGCCAGCATCCATTCATAAGACTTTATCACGAATTAAAACCGAAAAATAACATGAAAACCATCAGCTCAAATATCGCAAGTATAGGTAGACATGTGAAATAGCAACCGTCAACAACATCAATAAAAAGGCATGTTTCATGAACGTTAAAAATGCAATCGGGTGCCCTGCACGCTGGGCAAATCCAGCCACAATCAGATTGGCCGATGCCCCAATCAATGAGCCGTTACCACCCAAACATGCCCCCAAAGCCAATGCCCACCACAAAGGCACCAGTGCTTCTTCCCCTCCGAATGTTGGCGCCATACTTTGAATCAAGGGAATCATTGTCGCCACAAATGGGATGTTATCAATCAATGCAGAGGCAATGGCAGATACCCATAGAATAGCTGCAGCCGTTGCTGCAAAATCGCCACCTGTGAGTGCCAGTGTTTTCTCTCCCAGCATGGAAATAACGCCCGTATGCTCAACCCCTGTCACAATGATAAACAAGCCAACAAAGAAGAAAATAGTAGTCCATTCCACCTCTGACATAATGCCTTCATAAGCATGATCTTTATCATGCAAAGGCTGCCCCCAACTTTGCAAGAGAAGCAATACCGCTGCACCAAACATGGCAATGCTAGCTGGCTCTAAATGGAAAGTGTGCGCCACCGTAAAACCAGTTATAACAGCAAATAAAACAAACAGACTCTTTTTAAGAAGCGGCACATTTTTAATCGCAGCATTTTCATCAAATTGCATGATCAGCTGTTTCTTTTCATCAGAAGCTTTTAAATCACGCCCAAACATCAACCAGATCACCCCGATCACAACAATAAAAATAACGGGGATAATGGGTGCCAAATTCACCAAAAAGTCAGTAAAGTTCAGATGTGCAGCAGAGCCAATCATAATATTTGGTGGATCACCGATTAGTGTCGCTGTACCACCAACATTTGATGCCAAAATCAAGGCGAACAAATATGGGTAAGGGCGCACACCCAAAGCCTCCGTAATCAACAATGTAACGGGCGCAATCAATAATACGGTCGTAACATTATCAAGCAGCGCCGAAAACACAGCCGTAACCAAGGACAACATCACCAGAATCCCCCAAGGCTCGCCCTTCACCGCCTTCGCTGCTTTAATCGCAACATACTGGAACATCCCCGTTTTTTGACTAATCGCCACAATCACCATCATGCCTGTCAGTAAGCCGATGGTATTAAAATCAATACCAGCCACTGCCTGCTGCTGATTCAACACGCCGCAGAGAATCATCAAACCCGCACCCAATAAAGCCAGCACAGCCCGATTGAATTTCTCTGCCATGATCACACCATAAATGACCAATAAAATGGACACAGCAACCCATACTGGGTCAAGACCAAATATCACTGAAGATGAAATAGTTTCACTTGTATTATGCATCGTTTTCTATGCTCTCCACCATATTTCTTAAACGATCAAGAATATCCCCCGCCGAAATAATACCAGTCAGGCGGTGTTTATCATCCACAACAAGGGCATACTCATGTTTATTGAAAGTGACAAGCGCCGCAGAAGTTGAAAGTAATGACTCATCATGCCCCACCAGCAATGGATTCTTATCCATGATGGCAGATACCTTCCCCTTGGCTGCTTGGTGGTAATGTTTGCGTAAAACCCCCATATCAGGTGCATATGCAATCGCATTCAAATCACCACTGGCAATGTAGTCAGGGACAATGTATTCCAACAATGAGAATGTCGAAATAACACCTACCACAACGCCTTCATCGGTCAGCACTGGCAACATACGCAGCTTTTCAGCACGCATTCGATCTACCACATCGCTAACACACTCATCAACGTGCGCCGCTACAAAATTTGTTAGCATAATATTTTCAGCCAGCATAACTTCTCCTCCGTGCATTTTATAAATTACACTGTGTTAGGGTCGCGGAAAAAATAATGGGTATTGGCTGGTTTTCACCTTGATTCTCATTAAATAGACCAGCTATTCGACTTAAGTCAATGCAAAAACCAACTCAATTCCATTATTCACAAATACTGCCACCTGTGCGGCACGCACAGGTGCAATTATCACGACGATTCATGAATAGTCAGGGTTAGAACCTCATGGAAAAAATAATTACCCAATCCAACTGGTGTAAAAGATCCATCAGCTCATTTGTTTCATGTTAAAACGAAAATGACTTTTACCTAGGAGGCTGTCCGAGAATAGAAAGACCTACTGCGAACCCCCCATTTCGGCCATTATTTTCGGCTATTTTCGTTAAATAGACCCTGCTATTCGCCTCAAACAGCCGAAAATAATGACTCAAAATGGGATTTCCTCGCTACGATCTCTATTCTCAGACCGCCTCCTAGATCCTGCAAGTGTTTACACATACATAGCACAAACACTTGCAGGATCTAGGTTTTATTTAACTGATTCTGGCCTCATATGAGGAAACAGTAAAACATCGCGGATAGAGTGTTGACCCGTTAACATCATCACCAAGCGATCTACCCCAATGCCAACACCCGCTGCTGGTGGCATACCAAACTCCAATGCCCGTAAATAATCTTCATCCACACCTGTTGCTTCAGCATCGCCAGCATCTTTGGCCTGCGCTTGAGCCATAAAACGTCCACGCTGGTCATCTGGGTCATTCAGCTCAGAGAATCCATTGGCAATCTCACAGCCAGCCACGAACAATTCAAAACGATCTGTCACAGTTTTATCCTCATTATTGCGTCGTGCCAAAGGCGATACATCAACAGGATAATGGGTAATAAAGGTAGGCTGTTGTAGCTTTGGTTCAACCAGAGTTTCAAACAATTCAAGCAGATAGTGCCCTGCTTTCCATGTGATCAGTGGTTTTACTTCAGGATTTTCTTGCAAACAGACCGTTGCCAACAAAGCCTTATCATTGGCATGCCCACGCAAATCAGGGCGACATTCAAACACCGCCTCATCCATGCGAATACGTTTAAATTCTTGCGCTAAATCAATATCCACACCCTTCCACGTCACTTTGCTAACGCCCAATCCATCGGCAATATCACGAATCAGACCTTCCGTAGTATCCATTGCATCCTGAAAATCTGCATAAGCCTGATAAAACTCAACCATGGTAAATTCGGGATTATGCGTCGCATCCAAACCTTCATTACGGAAGTTGCGATTGATTTCGAACACGCGCTCAAAACCACCCACAAGCAGGCGTTTTAAATACAATTCTGGCGCAATACGAAGAAATAAATCCATACCCAGCGCATTGTGATGGGTAATAAACGGACGTGCCGCAGCACCACCAGCCTGAGTTTGTAACATCGGCGTTTCCACTTCCATGAAAGCGCGGTCTTCCAAGCCACGGCGCAGCAATGACACAATTTTTGAGCGCGCGCGGAATGTCTCGCGCGACTCTGGCGTAACCATCAAATCCACATAGCGCTGGCGATAGCGTGTCTCAATATCGCTCAGCCCATGCCACTTTTCAGGCAGTGGTCGCAAGCATTTACTCACCGATTCAATATGCGAAACCTTGACTGATAATTCGCCCGTTTTGGTGATAAACAACACACCTCTAGCGCCAATCAAATCACCCAGATCCCACTTTTTAGTCGGATTATAAATTTCTGCTCCGCCCAAAGCATCACGATTCAAAAATAATTGCAGCTGCCCTTCAGCATCCTGAAGTTTAATAAAGCTTGATTTCCCCATAACCCGATGCGCCATCATGCGCCCAGCAACCGAGACTTCTACAGCCAACTTATCCAAGGCTTCTTTTTCACATTCAGCATATTTTGCATGAATCGCTGCGGATGATATATCCGTACGCCATGTGTTCAGATAAGCCTGCCCTACATCACGAAGCGTTTTTAATTTCTCACGACGCACAGACATTTGTTCTGATATTTTATCGGTAATTTTTGTTTCAAGCTGTTTAGAATCAGCCATATTTGAATCGCTCATATTGTTTTTTTACAGATGACTATTCAGATTTAAGTCACTGAAAAAGAAAGCAATTTCAGTAGCTGCATTTTCTTCGGAATCCGAGCCATGCACAGCATTTGCATCAATTGAATCAGCATGATCGGCTCGAATTGTACCTATTTCTGCTTCTTTCGGATTCGTTGCACCCATCAACTGGCGATTCAAAGCTACTGCATTTTTGCCTTCCAAGACCATTGGTAATACTGGGCCTGAGCTCATAAATTCACACAGATCTTTATAAAATGGACGCTCTGCATGCACTGCATAAAAACGACCTGCCTCTGCCGCGCTCAAGTGCCTCATATCCGTTGCGATGACCGTCAAACCATTTTCTTCAAAACGACGGATAATATCACCAATAACATTTTTCGCGACTGCGTCTGGTTTGATGATTGAAAGTGTACGTTGAATTGCCATTTCTTCCCCTTTGTGTTTACTGCTCAAAAAAAACTTTTTAACGCTGATGAAACTTTTTCAGCCCATGCTTGAAACATCTATCACAAGCCGAAAAAGCCCCTTCAGCTCATTTATAGCCATGCTTAAAAGAACCGTCACCGATGACGGCTGCAGCACTCTAAGAGCCAGCTTCGCAGGTGGCAAACTTATCGCACAACCTTGGATATAATACCACCACCCAGCAACTCATCGCCCACATAAAAAGCCGCGACCTGCCCTGGTGCGGTCGGCTTTTGGGGCTCAGCAAATATAATCGATACATGCCTACCATTTATTCTTAGAGTGCAAGCTGCAGGTTTCATCTGATAACGAACTTTGGCTGTTAACGCTTCCCCACTTTGAACCTCGCGCAACCATACAAGCTCCCCAACATCCACTTCCTGAATCAAAGCATCTTCTGGCGGCGCAACCATCACCCGCGCTGTCACGCCATCAAGCCCAACTACGTGCCATGGCCCATCAGGAAGCCCCAGGCCTTTTCTTTGCCCCAGTGTGTAATGGGCAATGCCCTCATGCCGGCCAAGTATATGACCTTCACGGTCGACAATATCCCCTGTACGAAAACCTGCCTTCGCGCCTTCCCGTTTTAAAAATGCAATGCGATCTCCAGCTGGAATAAAGCAAATATCCTGACTCTCATGTTTGTGAGCTGTCATCAAGCCATAATGCTGTGCTAAGATACGTGTACCGTTTTTTTGCAAATGCCCGACTGGAAACAAAACCCGCTGTGCCTGCTGCCGGCTGGTTGTTGCCAGAAAATAGCTTTGATCTTTCTTATCATCATTGCCCTTATAAATACGCAAACCATGCGCATCATCACGCCGCTGCACATAATGTCCTGTCGCCACATATTCAGCCTCCAACTTATCTGCCGCATCCAGCAAAGCACCAAATTTCACAAAGCGATTGCACCGCTCGCACGGGTTGGGTGTACGCCCAGATTCATAGTCAGCGATAAAAGGATCAATCACGTCACGTCGAAAATTCTCACGCATATCCATATTATAAAATGGCATGCCCACTTGATCACAAACCCGTCGCGCATCATAGGCATCATCCAGAGAACAACAGGAACCATGGCCTGCAACGTCCTTACGATCGTACTCCCAAACATTCAAGAACACGCCCAGCACATCCGCACCAGCCTCTTTCAAAAGTGCCGCCACAACAGAGGAATCAACACCACCACTCATGGCCGCAACCACACGCACGCCCTTTAAATGTGACAGATCTGGTTTTAAAGATTGAATATAAGTTTCAGAATAGTGAGTCATGAGGCAAACCATATCGTCTTAGTAAAGAGAATTAAATAACTTGGGCATTTAAAGCGCCAGTTTTCACTCAGCATCAAGGCGCAAAAAGCGGATCTTTACAAGTTTTCCAAGCCTTGTTTTTAACTTCATAACATAATAAGCAACAACCTTCAAAGACACTGTTGACAGAAAGTATGGCGCCGCTATGGTTCGCGTCGTTCAGCGGGTATAGCTCAGTTGGTAGAGCGCAACCTTGCCAAGGTTGAGGTCACCAGTTCGAGCCTGGTTACCCGCTCCAGATCAAAGGGTTCAAGCGTCGTTTCACTTGAACCCTTTTTTATTTATATATCGGCAGGGTGGCCAAGTGGTAAGGCAGAGGTCTGCAAAATCTCCATCGCGAGTTCGATTCTCGCCCCTGCCTCCAATATATAAAGCAAGACAATCAACTTGATTAAAGTTAAAAGTCTTATAATACTTCATCTCAATAAGCCGGGATGGCGGAACTGGTAGACGCAAGGGACTTAAAATCCCTCGAAAGCAATTTCGTGCGGGTTCGACTCCCGCTCCCGGCACCATTCTAAGCTATTAATATATCAATACCTTCGCCAGAATTTGATAGGGTAACTTCTTTGTCATAGCATTATTTTTTCCAAAAAATAAACAGATTCACAAAAGAAGTTACCCATGAACGAAATGATGCGCATCTTGTTACTAATAGGCAATACTTTGGATTCCACGGCATCCAAACAA
>JAUZQT010000090.1 GCA_030950825.1 Mariprofundaceae bacterium
AAACTGCTATATCAAATACCATGGGAACTATCCCGTATTTGTGAATAATGCGGGTTTGAGATTATATTGGATGCAATACGCAAGGAGTTTTCTTCCATGATAAAAGGGATGAGTAGTTTATTGCTTGGTTTGCGCTTGTTGCTGACAACGCAAGTGTTGCGTTCTGTGTTGTGGCGAATGCTTGGGCTTCTTGCTGTATTGATGTTAGCGCTGATGGTGGGGGTATTTTCATTGGCCGAATATGTGACATCACTGTGGTTGCCTGAAGGCGATGCATGGTACTGGGTATTATTATCATGGCTGGTGTGGATCTTAGCGATATTGCTGGCGCTGTTAACGGGTGTGGTGAGTTTTGCAATATTGGGTTCGGCAGCGACGGCACCTTGGCTGGATGAATTGGCTGTACAGGTCGAGCTGTTGCGGGGCTATAAGGGAGTGGAGCAGGGAGGCGTTGCTTGGAAACAATGCCTTGCTAGCTTATCCAACTCTGCAAGGCCGTTATTGGGATTGTTGGTTTGGGGTTGTGTTGCTTTATTCATTTTTATGATTCCCGTGATTGGCCCCATTATGGGCACTGTTATTTGGACTTATGCAGGCATTCGGTTTTTATGTTTTGAGCTGATGGATACAACAGCATCGCGGGAAAAACTGAATTTTACTGCGAGAAAAACCATGCTGAATGAACGCTGGTTTTTCTGGCTAGGTTTTGGTGGTTTGGCGATGTTATTGATGATGCTTCCACTATTGAATTTATTGGTGATTCCCGCCGCAGTGGTTGCATTAGCAGATGAAAATGATATTTGATGCGCTTTTTTGTTAATCCCAGTCTGGTAGCGTAATAAGTGATTCTGCTTGAGATATAACAAAATCTTTAAAAGCTTCTGGGATGGAGGCAAAACGTTTGCCTGTTCTGTGTACAATAAACCACTGGCGCATAATGGGGAAATCTTCGACATCAAGTACAAGCAAACGGTTCAATGCCAATTCCATCTCAATGGTGTGCAATGATACAATGCCTAAACCCAATTCGGCCATGACTGCTTGTTTGATGGCTTCAGAGCGGTTCATCTCCATGCCTGCAATGAGTTCCAATTGATGCGCAGAAAAAAAGCGTTCAACGGCCATGCGTGTGCCTGAATCGGCTTCGCGGACAATAAAAGCTGCATTAGCCAGATCTGCCAATGGAATCGCATTGCGTTTTGATAGTGGATGGGATGGTGCGGCAATAACCACCAGTGGATTATCCATAAAGGGGATGCCTGTGAGGTGATGACCTTTGGGAGGTTGCCCCATAATTGCCATATCTGTCAAATTGTGCTCCACAGCATGCACCAGGCCAGCGCGATTGCTTACATCTAAAGTAATATCGACTTGGGGAAATTGATGTTTGAAAGAAGCAATTAACTGGGGTGCAAAATAGTTGGCTGTGGATGCCATGGTTAAGTGAAGCTTGCCGCGTTTAAGGCTTTTGAACTCTTGTAATATCTGCACTGCTTCATCCAGTTGCTGCCGAATGTTTTCAGCATATTGTAATAACTCTTGCCCTGCAGCAGTGGGGCGGACTTGTTTTCCAATTCTTTCAAACAGTGGCAGATCAACCAATTGCTCCAGTTGCTTCATCTGCATTGACACTGCGGGCTGTGTGAGATGAAGTTTTTTAGCAGCCAGTGTATAGCTTTGATGTTTGGTAATGGACTCAAAAATACGAAGTTGTTTTAAAGTGAATGGCATTATCGCAATGTATAAGAAAAACTTATAAAGATCATCATTAGCTTTGATTAGACATGATCTTAAGCACGTGTAAACTTCGCCTTGTCGGGGGAGGAACTTCTCCGAAACAATATATTTTGGAGGATTCACTCAATGGATCAATCGAATCGTTACGCTGATTTAAGCCTTAAAGAAGAAGACTTAATTGCCGGCGGCAAGCATTTTCTTGTTGCTTATAAACTTATTCCAGCTGAAGGTTATGGCTTTTTAGAAGTAGCTGCGCACATTGCAGCTGAATCTTCTACTGGTACCAACGTTGAAGTGTCTACCACGGATGATTTCACCCGTGGTGTTGATGCACTTGTATATGAAATTGATGAAACAGCATTTGCTGATGGTAACAACGTCACAGGTGGCGGTTTGATGAAAGTCGCTTATCCTGTTGACCTATTCGATCCAAACTTGCTTGATGGTCACTTCAATATTTCACATATGTGGTCTTTAATCTTGGGTAACAACCAAGGCATGGGCGATCATGAAGGCTTGCGTATGCTCGACTTCCAAGTCCCTGAGTGCATGGTTAAGTTGTTCGATGGCCCAAGTGCTGGCATTGCTGATCTATGGGAAGTTCTTGGTCGTCCACGTGAAAATGGTGGTTATATTTCTGGTACGATTATCAAGCCTAAATTGGGTCTGCGCCCTGAGCCATTCACTAAAGCATGTTATCAGTTCTGGCTGGGTGGTGATTTCATCAAGAATGATGAGCCTCAGGCTAACCAACCGTTCTGCCCTATGAAAACAGTCATCCCTATGGTTGCTGAGACAATGGATCGTGCGCAACAAGAAACAGGCGAAGCGAAACTTTTTTCTGCAAACGCTACAGCTGACTTCCACGGTGAGTGTATTGCTCGTGGTGAGTTCATTCTTGAGTCTTTTGCCAAGTACGGTAATGAAAAACACGTTGCCTTCTTGATTGATGGTTTTGTAACGGGCCCTGCTGGTGTAACGACTGCTCGCCGTGCATTCCCTGACACATTCTTGCACTTCCATCGTGCTGGTCATGGCGCTATAACTTCTTATAAATCTCCAATGGGCATGGATCCATTGTGCTACATGAAGCTTGCCCGTCTACAAGGCGCTTCAGGTATTCATACTGGTACCATGGGTTATGGTAAAATGGAAGGCCATGGCGGCGAAACTGTTCTTGCATATATGCTTGAGCGTGATGAGTGCATGGGTCATTACTACAACCAGAAATGGTATGGTATGAAACCTACTTGCCCAATTATCTCTGGTGGTATGAACGCATTGCGTCTGCCTGGTTTCTTCGAAAATTTGGGTCATGGCAATGTGATCAATACTTGTGGTGGTGGCGCTTTCGGTCACATCGACAGCCCAGCTGCTGGTGGCAAATCTTTGGATCAAGCATATAACTGCTGGAAAGAAGGTGCTGATCCAATCGAATTCGCTAAAACACATCCTGAGTTTGCACGCGCATTTGATTCTTTCCCAGGTGATGCTGATAAGATTTATGGCACTGACTGGCGTGAAAAAATTAGTGCACATAAATAAGCACTGACTGTACAAGGTTGGCTGTGTGAAAAGACCCCCTGCGAAAGTAGGGGGTCTTTTTTTGTCATCAAAGAATTCCCGTTCCTTAGCATGCATCACAAGATGCCCACGTGGCTCTAAAAAAAGTCATTCCTGCTTCGACAAGCTCAGCAACCCAACTGTTATTGGGAATCCATGATGAAAATCGTGGTTATCAATGGACCTCGTACTTCGACAAGCTCAGTATCCTGTTTACTGAGCTTGTCGAAGTATGGGGATGACGGCGTGAGCGGTTCGCGAATGACGAATAAAGTGAATTACAGGATAGTTACCACATCTATTTCAGATTTTGCAACGATTGAAGCTTGCAAGAAGTACACACCATGGCTAATCTCTGCCCAAGATTCACTTTCTATGGGAGGTTTGTGGTTATGGAACAACAATTAACGGCTTTTATTTATCCGCTTATTTTATTTTTGGTACTGGGTGTAGTAGCTCCATTACTATTAACAAATGCTGCTGACAATGCACGCAATAGCTAAAGTTTAATACGTATTAAATAAAAAGCCCAGTCAGAAATGACTGGGCTTTTTTTGTTTTATAACTGTAAAAGGGGTCAGAGCCCTTTAACTAGGGGAGATTACTGCTAAGCTTTGGGTTAAAGGTGGTTTATGCCGAGAAAAGGGGCTCATCCGGAAAAGGTCGTTTTTATGTTTCGAGATTTAAAGGGCTCTGACCCCTTTTTTCTTTTTTCACAGATATCTTATTTCGCAAACATATCGGCCAATTTTAGCACAGTCACAATCAGCGCAATAAGGCCAATAGAAAACCTCATATTGGAGTTAATCGCCTCACTGATTTTCAATGAAAGATTGGCCTCAAATGTTGTTAAGCGCTCATT
>JAUZQT010000091.1 GCA_030950825.1 Mariprofundaceae bacterium
GGGCGATGAGATCCTGATTAGCCATATGGAACACCATTCCAATATTGTGCCGTGGCAGATGTTGTGTGACCGTACGGGTGCTGTGCTTAAAGTGATTCCCATGAATGAAGCAGGTGAGTTGGATATGACTGCTTTTTCCAAACTATTATCTGAGCGCACCAAATTATTGGGTATTGTACAGATGTCCAATGCCCTTGGAACCATCAACCCGATTGAGACAATGGTTAAGCAAGCCCATGCTGTAGGGGCTGTGGTATTGGTGGATGGCGCACAAGCAGCGGCGCACATGGCTGTTGATGTACAAGCCTTGGATATTGATTTTTATGTAACTTCTGCGCACAAAATGTATGGCCCAACGGGTGTGGGTGTATTGATTGCTAAAGAATCATTGTTGGATGTCATGCCGCCATATCAAGGTGGCGGTGATATGATTTTGATGGTGACCTTTGATAAGACCCAATACAACGATTTGCCACATAAATTTGAAGCAGGCACACCGAATATTGCGGGTGTGATTGGCTTTGGTGAAGCGATTCATTACATCCAATCCATTGGCCTGAATCATATTGCGCGGCGTGAAAAAGAATTGCTCAATTATGCCACCAGCCAAGCTCAAGCCTTTGATGGGCTGCGTCAAATTGGTACAGCCAAAGATAAAGCATGTGTCCTTTCATTTGTGCTGAAAGGCGTACACCCCCATGATTTGGGAACGATTTTGGATCGTGAGGCAGTGGCAATTCGTGCAGGGCATCATTGTGCCATGCCTGTCATGCAGTTTTATAAGGTGCCAGCCACAGCGCGGGCATCGTTTTCCATTTATAATACAGAATCTGAAATCGATGCTTTGTTTGCAGCATTAAGCAAAGCAAGGGATATGTTTGCATAATGTTTTCTTTGGATGATTTATACCAACAGGTGATTATTGATCATACCAAAGCGCCACGCAATTTTGGTAAGCTTGAGCCCTGTAGCCATGATGCAGAAGGCTACAACCCTTTGTGTGGAGATCAGCTGCATGTTTACGTTCAAATCAATGATGAGAACATCATTGAGGGCATTAAATTTGAAGGTCAAGGCTGCTCCATATCCACCGCTTCAGCATCGTTGATGACGGAAGGTTTGAAGGGAAAAAGCATTGACGAATTTGAGATGCTGTTTGATGCTTTTCATCACATGGCGACCGCAGACTTAAACGATGAACCTGATGAGGAAGTGCTTGGAAAGCTGGCTGTATTGGCTGGCGTAAAAGAATTCCCATCACGCATCAAGTGCGCCACGCTTTGCTGGCATACCGTCAAATCTGCAATACAACATGCTGGTGAACCAGCACGTACGGAGTAAAGCATGGCATCTGGGCAAATGATAAATACCACGCGTGATATTGATGCGATTTTGATTCCGTTGGGCACACCTGTGATTATTCCTGAAGGTGCGCAGGTGGCCATTACCCAAGAATTGGGTGGCACGTATACGGTCTCTGTGAATGGCAATTTAGCGCGCGTGGAAGGTAAAGATGCTGATGCGCTTGGTTTTGGTAAAAAACAAGAAGAGACGAAAACTGAAATAAAAACTGCCCATGGCCCTGTGGATGAGCAGCTTGTGTGGGAAGCCTTGAAAACCTGCTTTGACCCAGAAATTCCTGTGAACATTGTAGATTTGGGGCTGATTTATGATGTGCATGCGGTGGATCTGGATGATGGTGGGAATGCCGTTGAAATCACTATGACCCTCACAGCAGCTGGTTGTGGCATGGGGCCTTTTATTGTGGATGACGTACGCGCAAAAACATTGGAAGTGGAAAATGTAACAGAAGTGAATGTGGATCTTACTTTTGAGCCGCCTTGGGATCGCGCCATGATGTCTGATGAAGCGAAGTTGCAATTGGGGATGTTTTAGTGAGGCGTGTTTTACCATGAAACAAAAGGAGGTATTTCAATGGCTGATTGGATAGATGTGGCTGCGCAAGATGAATTCATAGCAGGCACCCGAAGAGTCGTTGAAACCGATGTTGGTGCTATTGCGGTATTTAATCTTGATGGTGATTATTATGCCATTGAAGATAAATGCAGCCATGATGGTGGTGAGCTTGCCAGTGGAACATGTGACGGTGATGAAATTATTTGTCCACGTCATGGTGCGCGCTTTTGTATTCGTAATGGGCAATCGCTGACACCGCCTGCCTATGAAGATATTGAGGTCTTTCCCGTGCGAATTTCAAATGCCATGATTCAAGTGACTATTGAAAGCTGAGGCGTAAGTTGCCGTGGCGGAATTACGATGACAAGTCCGAAGCCTGCCCTGTTTTTATTGCTTAAAGAAAGTGACAAAGGGGACGCTACCCTTTGTTACGCAAACATGTTGAAAAAGGCTTACTTTGTGGTTCGCAAAGGATTAAGTTAAAAAGTAAAAGGGAGCGTCCCTTTTAACTAAGTTTCACTAAAACTATTCGGTATTTGAAGACTTCCTATTCCTTTATAACTCAAATGCCAGATATAGGTATCGTCAGAAAGTGGGACAAAACCCTTAAACACCCCACCAGTTCGGCCAAACTCCAAAATTTCATAGTCGCTAAACTTTGAGTTTAAAATATTCGTAACTATTCATTCACCGTTCGCGTATTTTTATAGGAGAAACAACGAATGAATTATATCTTTAAAATCAATACGTTAATTCATATTCCCCGTAATATATAAGATATTCATAATATTCTTATATATCATCCATCCTCATTCTGGTTAGGTGC
>JAUZQT010000092.1 GCA_030950825.1 Mariprofundaceae bacterium
GTGCATTTGAAGCGCAGTGTTTTTGTTCAGCATGAAGGCGCAAAAAGCGAAGCATAGCCTGCTATGTAAGCTTTTTTTGCAACGCCCATGCTGGGCAAAAAGACAAGCATGAATTGCGCAAGTTATTTAATTCCCGTTCCCTAGGAGGCTGTCCGAGAATAGAGACCGTAGTGGGTGAATCACACTCTATTGTAATGTCAAAGGCATATTTATTTCTATACCGATAGCAAAATCTTGCGTGCTTTGCTGGGCAATATTCTCACTAAACGTCAATGCCCAGCTAGCGCCATTATAGGCATGCAAACGCACACCTGCACTGATTAGCCATGGCGATTGATCCAACCCATCAAGACCTGTTTGATAAGGCGACAAGCCACCTTGGACTTGTGCAATCCATGCGGCTTGAAAGGGAAAAGTAGCTTGATAGTCAATACTTAAGCTAGTACGGGCATAATCATGAATAGCCGAGCCAAAATCTTGGCGTTTGAAAGGATGTGTCCACCACAATTCAGTATGCGTAGCCCATTGATCATTATGCCATGTGACCATCGCACCAAAGGCAATATCTGTGCCGCCGTTACTCCAGCCGCGAGATGTTGCGCCACTGGGAATTTTGATCGCCAAGGCGTTTGCCCAACGCCATGATGCATCATCTTTAGGGTTCCACTGATAACGCCACTGGCTTTGAATATTGCCCATTTCCCATCTTGGCTGGCTATCCCAGCCGCCTGTTGTACCACGATAGCGATAGCCATAGTGATTATCAGGTTGAAAGCGGCGACCCCCATTGGGTAAGCCCAATGTCTTGTGGTGTTGACGCAAATAAGGATCCATGGAGCCTGCCACAGGTCGAAAGGCTGGGATTTGTAGCTGCATTGAAAAAGATGATGAAAGTTGATGCGATACAACGAGCTCAGCGGTATAAATTTCCATATCGGCCAGGTAGCGATTAGGGGTTGGTAGTGCATCAGCCAGGAAAATACTGCTGTAACTTTGTTGTAGTGAAATATGGGTGGGTACATCGGGCGTGTTCACCCAAGGTGTTGGATCAAAAAAACGGAGCATTGCTGGGTTCATTTGACGAACAGCCAATACTTGAGCTTCGCCTGCAAGCGATGGTGTAATATGGAGCAATGAAAAAACAAACAAAAGAAGATAAGGCATAGCACGACACTTACAAACAAGGTCGCTTGGGTCAATCACGTCATTATTTTGGCAGCCTAACAATGAGGAACGACCCCATACACGGCAGCACCATTGAGTATCACATTACAAGACTTGGCCTTCTTTTTTTGTGCTCAAGGTATGTTGAATTACTTGGTTTAGTTCTTCCACCGTAAATGGCTTATTTAGAGTAATGACTCCTCTTTGCAGAGCGTCATCGCAATCAAGGGGGGTGTTTTTATCATATCCCGTTATAAAAATAATGGGCATATCCATTTGCAGGTCGTGAATATGCTTGGCAGCTTCATAACCCCCCATAATAGGCATCATAATATCCATCAATATAAGCTGCACATCGGCCTGATGTTTTTTGAATGTGTTTATCGCTTCACTTCCATTGCATGCCTCAAGTGTTTTGTAGCCCAATGTTTGTAAGGCAGCGGTATTGCTTTGACGCAATGCCTCATTGTCATCAACCAAAAGAATGCATTCACCCTTTCCTTGCTCTTGATCCGAGTAAGTTTGTCGGTATGCATGTTCTGTTCCTTTTTTTTCCTGTAAGGGTATATAGATGGAAAATTGTGAGCCCGTTTCTGTCGAGCTTTGCACATCTATAAAGCCTTGGTGACTTTGAATCGCACCATAACACATTGCCAATCCTAAACCGGTGCCTTTTCCTACCTGCTTGGTCGTAAAAAACGGGTCAAAAACATGTTTCATGACTTCTTTATTGATGCCCGTGCCATTATCAATAATGCTTAATTGCACATAATCTGTATCCATGGTGTCTGAATAAGTGCGCCTAAAGGCATTATCGTTGTGTATATGCTCCAGTATTAGGTGAATGCTGGGCTTGGCTGTTTCCACAAGGGCATCTCGAGCATTGTTGATCAGATTCATTATAACTTGTTGTAATAGTGTGGGGTTGCCATGAATATATAGCTTTTCTTGTGGTAGGGTACATTGAAATTGGATATTTTCTGGCACGCTAAGTTCTGAAAGTTTATAGGCCTCGGAAATAAAAGAGGTCAGATTTAAGTTTTGAAATACAGGCTTGTCTTTGCGTGAAAAGGTAAGCAGCTGTTTGATTATATCAGCGGCATAAAACACCAAATGCTCAATATCGCCTATTCGTTCTTGTATATTGGCATCATTTTTATAGGCTTTCTTGATCATAAATGCATTGACGGTGATGCCTGAAAGCATATTGTTAAAATCATGGGCAATACCGCCAACAAGTGTACCAATGGTTTCCATTTTTTGAGCGTGGTTAAACTGCTCCTCTTTGGTTTTTAGAAATTGATTGGTTTTTTTGTGCTCTTTAATTTCACGGATTAACGCATCGGCACGCTCTTGTGCTTGCCGCTTGAGTGTTTGATTGTTTTCAAGGATTACCTTTCGAGCTTCGATAAGCTTTTTATTGGTTTGATGAAGTGCAAGATGTTGATGCTCTCGCAGTCCTTCAAAAATAGCGGCAACCAACGTGTAAAATAAAAAAGTTAATATAAATATAGACAGTTCTTGCAGAGAATAAGGTGGATTTGTGTATACCATATTATGGATGCTGGTCGTGATGATGCCTATGATGCTAAATGCCACAAGCCAAAACCAGCCTTTATGAAGCCCGACGATAAAAAAAGCCAAAAATGGAAATATCGGTACCCAATAAATGCCCGTATTGTGATAGCTATTGAAGATAATCAGTGCATGGAAATTGATGAGTGCCGCAGATAGAATGATATTTTCAATATTTGGCCTAGATAAAATACGATACCCATGGGTGCAGGAATATATAACAGGGAGAAATATTAATACTGTCGTCAACTGCAAATAAGCAAGGCTTTGTAAATCAACAAACCAGTGAAATATACTAAAAAAAGAAAGTATACCAACAGCCGTCAAGCTAATCAGCTTGACTAATTGCTCTTGATTGTCGCTTTGCATGCTAAATTTATGATTGCCTAGAAGTAGCTTCCATGCTGGTGTAGGTGTGGACTCAATCATATCCCTCCTATGCTTCCCTTACCCCAATCAATAACGTAAGCGGTATTATATACATAGGGCAGTATATTTTGCGAGTGTCATGTGTGTCTGAAGAGTTTTGCAACGCGAATACTGGGTAAAAAGGCAAGCAGCTTTGGTATATTATTCGTGCACGTTCCTAAGTTCACAGCTAAACTCGCCGCTATGCGATATTCACGTTTTTTTGCCCCTACTTTGCGCGATGATCCTGCTGATGCTGAGGTAATTTCTCATAAGTTACTATTGCGCG
This sequence comes from Mariprofundaceae bacterium, assembly GCA_030950825.1. Lineage (GTDB taxonomy): Bacteria > Pseudomonadota > Zetaproteobacteria > Mariprofundales > Mariprofundaceae. The sequence continues at coordinate 3,437 of JAUZQT010000092.1, forward strand.
CAGGCTTTATTCGCCGCGTAACTTCAGGTGTTTATGATTTTTTACCGATGGGCCTGAGAGTCTTGCGTAATATTGAAGCGATTGTACGCGAGGAAATGACGTGCGCAGGGGCGCAAGAGCTGCTCTTGCCAATGGTGCAACCATCGGAGCTTTGGCAAAAATCAGGGCGTTGGGAAAAATATGGCAATGAGCTGTTACGGTTTAAAGATCGTCATGCCCATGAATCTTGCCTTGGGCCAACGCATGAAGAGGTTATTTGCGACCTCGTGAGCCGTGAATTGCGCTCGTACAAACAGTTGCCCATGAATCTATATCAAATCCAGACCAAGTTTCGTGATGAAGTTCGCCCGCGTTTTGGGTTGATGCGAGGCCGTGAATTTGTGATGAAAGATGCCTACTCATTCCATGCCGATGAAGCATCTTTGCAAGTAGAATATCAAAATATGTTCACAACATATCAACGTATTTTTAATCGTTTGGGATTAAAGTTTCGCGCTGTAGAGGCCGATACAGGCTCTATTGGTGGCAATCAATCCCATGAATTTCATGTGTTGGCTGAATCAGGGGAAGATTTAATTGCCTACTGCTCGCACTGTGATTATGCCGCCAATGTGGAGAAAGCGATTTCAACACGCGTTATACCAAGCTTTGATACGGCTGAGTTATCGAACATCAGTACACCCGATATGACGGCTGTTGAAGATGTTGCCAAGTACTTGGGCGTTGAGGCATCACAATTGGTTAAAACACTGATTTATCAAGTGACGGGCGGTGCATTCGATGGTCAAATCATTGCCGCATGTGTGCGTGGTGATGATAGCTTGCAAGGCGTTAAGCTGGCACGTGCATTGGCAGCAGATATAGTTGAGCTGGCCGATGATGCTGCTCTGAAGACTATCGGCAGCCTAAAAGGTTTTGTTGGTCCGCAAGGATTGGCGTGCAAGGTATTGATTGATACAAGTTTGCAGGCGGCTGTGGGCATGGTGGCTGGTGCCAATAAAATTGATTGCCATGTATCGGGCTTATCCATTGCTCGGGATGTTGCGGATGCTGAAATCGCCGATTTGCGAGAAGTGCGCTCTGATGATGCTTGTAGCAAATGTGACAGCAAGGGCAGTGAAGGATATATCAAGCAAGCACGCGGCATTGAAGTTGGGCAGGTATTTTCTTTGGGGCAGCAGTATACCAAGCCTTTGGGTGTGTTGTTTCAGGATCAGCATGGTAAACGCGCCATCGCTACCATGGGCTGTTATGGCATCGGAGTGTCGCGTTTGATTGCCGCTGTTATTGAGCAGTGCCATGATGATCATGGCATGATTTGGCCATTGGCTCTGGCACCATTTCAGGTGGTTATTATCACCATGGGTAAAAGCGAAACAGCGATGAGCGCTTCTGAGAAGCTGTATCAGGATCTGATAGAAGCTGGTATTGAAGTGCTCTGGGATGATCGCAAGGAGAGGCCAGGCGTGAAATTTAAAGATGCGGAATTGATGGGTTTGCCTATTCATGTGGTGATTGGTGATCGTGGCTTGGATGCCGATGCCATTGAGGTGCGCCAGCGTGCTGGTTCGAAACAAGCGATAAGCATGGCAAGTGTGGCAGACACAATCCATTCAATCATGGCAGAAGTAAGCTGAAAAAGCGGCTGACACATTATCTGACAGGCGCATCCTCTAAAGGTGTGCTGGCAGGCATTCTGGTACTTGGGTTTTGCATTACGCTGCCCTTTTGGATAGCGAGTACACCTGAAGAAAAACAGAGTATGCTTGAAAGCACTGCCACCATTGATGTTGTTGAGCAAAGCACAGGTGCACTTGATTTGATTCTTGATAGTGAAACAGAAAAAGACGAACTGCGCGAAATGTTGTTGCAGCCAAAGCCTAAGGAGAAGCCTCTTGATTTTGAGCAGCAGGTCTGGGAACAGGACATTCGCAAAGTTATTCAGAGGTGGGTCCCCAATGAGCAAGAGGCACAAAACATTGCTCGCTGGGTTTACTTTTACAGCGTTCGTTTTGAAATTTCGCCAGAGTTAATGCTTGGTCTTATTTCGGTGGAATCGCGATTTGATCATTTTGCGATTAGCAGTGTCGGAGCGCGAGGTTTGATGCAGGTGATGCCTTTCTGGAAAAAAGAGCTGGGCTCAGAAAGTGATAACTTGTTTGAAATCGAAACCAACATCCGTTATGGAACGGCAATTTTACGTCATTATATTGATCGTTACAAAACGCTGGATCGGGCACTGGGCGCATACAATGGCTCGCTGGGTAAACAAAAGTATCCCAATAAAATATTTTCTCAAATGCGCCGCTTTAAAGCGATTCAAGAAGATAACACTTAGTCCGTTTATAATTAGCCCGCATGATGATGGCTTTGTAATTTTGCAGGCCTATGTTCAATCAGAGGAGAAAACATGACGAAAAATAATTTTTTCACGGGAATTAAGAAAATATTCTCATCCAATCAAGTGATCAACCTTGAGGATGCAGTTGAGACTAAGGAAGCTGGTTCGATCCTTGTGAAGGATAAAGAGGGTTTTATCGCCGTGGAGCATGGTGCAGAAACCGTCGATCAACTGGTATAGTGAATCAAAAATAGATTTGCTTTTTTTAGAGTAGTATCTATACTGAAAATGAAGGTGGTTTATATTATGGCTTATAGTTTAGATTTGAGAGACAGAGTTATCAATTCAGTTGAATCAGGGATGAAGAAAAAGAATGCATCGATTGTCTTCAATGTGAGCTTAAAGACGATCCAAAATTGGCTTCAATTAAAAAAAGAAACAGGCTCTATTTGCCCTCGTCCTTATACAGGTGGCGCAAGGCCAAAGATTAGCCAGGAAGTATTTGAATCTTATATTAATGAGAACCCCTCACAAACATTAAAAGAGATCGGAAAGCATTTT
>JAUZQT010000093.1 GCA_030950825.1 Mariprofundaceae bacterium
CTCAATCGCGGCATCGAAAGTATAGCAATTTCACCGAATGAACAATTTCTGTATTTTATGATGCAAAGCCCATTGGCGAATCCTGCGGTAGCTGATTATAAGGCCTCGCGTAATGTTCGTCTTTTCAAATTTGACATCGCAAAGAAAAGTGTCATTGGTGAGTACATTTACGAGCTTGATTTGCCAGACACGTTTGCAGCAGATGCTATAACAACGCCACAATTTAAGGTTAAAGTGAGTGAAATGGTTGCTACGGGCTTGGATCAACTGATCGTATTAGAGCGTGTAAGTAAAACAACCAAGCTTTACCGCATAAACTTGGGCGGCGCTACCAATATCCTGGGTACGGCATGGGATACGATCGGAACACTGCCGTCACTGGAGCAGTCAAACCTGCTCACTGTCATTCCCAATATCGCATCGCTTGTAAAAACCTTAGCGATGAATTCAGCTGTCGATTATCCAGGGCTTCTTCCTTCTAAAGTTGAAGGCATTGGTCTATTGAACAACAATGAACTTGTCTTAATTAACGATAACGATTTTGGCATCTTCGGTACGCCTACCAAGTTCACCATCATTCCTGCACTACCTTAAGCAACAGTTTAACTTAATAATGGTCAGCCTCGTTTCTTAACGAGGCTGACTTTTTTAAACCAGCCCAATCAACAAATCGGGGACAGTATATCCTTTAATAAGATTGCTACCCACCTGAAGTATAATAACAATATACTGCCCTCTGTTTTTTCACCTTTGCAGGATCTAGGTAGTACTTTAAAAAATTATCAATTCAGATAAGCTCCCCAAATATACAGAGGACTTTTACCTCATAAGCCCATGCTGGCACACGCAAATGAGCTAATAAGGCTTTATCAGCGTTACTATAGGGGATAAATTCAGTGGCATCTTTATTTTCACGATTAAAAAAAGGGCTAAGTCGTAGCCGTGAAAGCTTAGCACAGCTTATTCCCAGTAAAAATACCGAGAACCAAATTCAAATTAACTGGGAAGATGTAGAGGATGGCTTGATTATGGCTGACTGCGGACCCACATTATCCGCAAAGTTGATTGTAAAAGCTAAGCAAAACAAGCGGAATCCCATTGCAGGCTTAAAGCAGGCCATGATGGCCACCTTTCCCGATCTTAAAGCTGTTCAAGAGGCAAACAGGCCTCCCTTTGTCTTATTGGTTATTGGTGTCAACGGCACAGGCAAAACAACCACGATTGGAAAACTGGCCACCATGTATCGCCAGCAAGGGCAATCCGTCCTTATTGGCGCTGGCGACACCTTTCGTGCGGCAGCTGTTGACCAGCTGGCCGTGTGGGCAGAAAGAGCTGGAGCAGATATCGTGCGCCAACATGAAGGGGCTGATCCTGCGGCTGTGGCCTTTGACACAGTACAACGCGGCATTGCCCGTAACTACGATGTGGTCATCATTGATACGGCTGGGCGTGTGCAAACAGATAAGGGGCTCATGGAAGAGCTTGCCAAGGTTCGCCGTGTCATCAGCAGATCACTGGAGGGTTCCCCCCATGAAGTGTGGCACGTGGTAGATGGAGGAACAGGTCATAATGCCATCGTACAAGTCGATAAATTTCGCGAAGTTGCAGGGACAACTGGCCTCATTATCACCAAGCTTGATGGCTCCGCCAAGGGCGGTATTGTTATACAGCTAAGTGACACTTACGGCCTTCCTATTCGCTATATTGGCGTTGGTGAGTCTCTGGAAGATTTAATGCCCTTTGACGCAGAAGCTTTTGTCAGCAGCCTGCTTCCAGAGTCTAACGGTGCAGAAATCTAAGCTGTTGTGCACTATTGAACGGGAATTAAATAACTTGCGCAATTCATGCTGAACAAAAACACTGCGCTTCAAATGCACATGTTATTTAATCCCCGTTCCTATATACTTATCTCTGCATGTTTGCTCGGTGAAAAGGTTCGTTTTGACGGAAAAACTAAAAAGGTTGAATCTCTAATTCTTGAACGATGGCAAGCCGACAAGCAATTACTTTCGCTATGCCCTGAAGTCGCTGGTGGCCTGACCGTGCCACGACCTGCCGCTGAAATCCAAGACGGTGATGTCATCAATATATTGGGTGAAAATATTAGTCTAAATTTTCATCGCGGTGCCCAAGAGGCCCTGCGTTTATGCAAAAAACATCAAATCCGCATGGCTATTTTAAAAGAAGGAAGCCCTTCTTGCGGTGTCAATCGAATCAATGATGGAAGCTTCACACGCACAAAAATAATAGGCCAAGGCATCACCAGCACACTGCTTCAAAAACATGGCGTACAAGTGTTCAGCGAGCAACAATTAAACGAGGCTGCGGCATATTTTTATGTGACCTTACAGCAACAAGCCTATAGGCAAGACTAAATGAGACTTTTTCAGGAGCTTTCCCTATGATTCGCGCCCTATGGAACAGGAATTAAATAACATGCGCAATTCATGCTTGTCTTTTTGCCCAGCATGGGCGTTGCAAAAAAAGCTTACATCGCAGGCTATGCTTCGCTTTTTACGCCTTCATGCTGAACAAAAACACTGCGCTTCAAATGCGCATGTTATTTAATTCCCGTTCCATACAGTCAGTTATCATCTGACCTTTTGGAGCATGACCGTGTCTGAGCAAGCAACCTTTGATTATAAAAACACCGTTTTCCTACCGAAAACTAATTTCCCCATGCGTGGCAATTTGCCAGTCAATGAGCCGAAACGCTTAGCGAAGTGGGAAGAAGCCAACCTTTACGCACAAATTCGTGAAGCGCGGAAAGATGCGCCGAAATTTATTCTTCATGATGGCCCGCCCTATGCCAATGGTTCGATTCATATTGGCCATGCTGTGAATAAAGTTTTAAAAGATATTGTGGTGCGATCGCGTACGATGATGGGCTTTGATGCCCCTTATGTGCCCGGTTGGGATTGTCATGGCTTGCCGATTGAGTTAAAAGTTGAAGAAAAGTTCAAGAAAAAGAAGCGTAAAAAAGAAGATATTAGCGATAGTGAATTTCGTGCTGAATGTCGTGAATATGCTAAAGGGCAAATTGATATTCAACGTGAAGAGTTCAAGCGTTTGGCTATTACAGGCGATTGGGAAAACCCGTATGTCACCATGGATTATGCGTTTGAGGCCAATACAGTGCGTGAAATTGGTCTTTTTTTAGAAAATGGAGGCTTGTATAAGGGTGCCAAACCCGTGCATTGGTGTGTTTCTTGTGCGACAGCCTTGGCGGAAGCTGAAGTGGAACATGAGGATCACACGTCTCACTCGATTTTTGTAAAATTCAAAGCGGCCGAAGACTTAACTGACATCGATCCAGCTTTAAGCGGTCAAATGTCGGTGGTAATTTGGACAACGACACCTTGGACTATTCCAGCCAACTTAGCGGTATCTGTTGGCCCAGATCTTGATTATGTAGCTCTGTGCATCACCAATGCAGACGAATGTGAGAATTTAAGCGTGGGTGAAAGCATCATCTTGGCTGAAGCTCTTGCTGAGAACGTCTTAAAAGAAATTAAAGTTGAAGCTGAGTCGATTGCCCATTTCAAAGGTTGGCAATTAGAAAACCGAAAATTTCGGCATCCCTACTTGGATCAAAATGCGCCGATTTTGGTGGGTGGACATGTCACACTTGAAGCAGGTACAGGTTGCGTACACACAGCGCCTGGCCATGGTCAAGAAGATTATGAAATATCATTAAAATATGGCATTAAAGCCTTTAACCCTGTGAATGATCATGGTATTTTTGAAGAAGCCACACCTGTGGTTGAAGGTCATCATGTCTATAAAGCCAATGCTGTGATGGTTGAGCATTTGCAGAGTTGCGGCGCATTGTTGGCGACCGATCAAATTCGCCATTCCTACCCGCATTGCTGGCGCTGCCACAAACCATTGATTTTTCGTGCAACGCCACAGTGGTTTATTTCCATGGATAAAAATGAGCTGCGTGAGAAAGCCTTGCAAGCGATTAAGGAAACGGCGTGGACACCCGCTTGGGGTGAAAACCGCATTCGTGGTATGGTTGAACAGCGCCCAGATTGGTGCGTTTCTCGACAACGCAATTGGGGTGTACCTATTACGGCGATTCGCTGTGCTTGCGGCTCACATGCGGTGACAAGCCCTGAAGTGGTGGAAGGCATTGCCAAAGAAGTGGCGCAAGCGGGCGCTGATGTTTGGTTTGCCAAAGATGTTGCTGGCTTTTTGCCAGAAGGAGCGAAGTGCCCAGATTGTGGCGGTTCCGATTTTGAAAAAGAAACGGATATTTTGGATGTTTGGTTTGATTCAGGTTCAACGTATGCCGGTGTTTTAGAGAAGCGTGATGAGTTACAAAGCCCTGCTGATTTGTATTTGGAAGGCAGCGATCAACATCGCGGTTGGTTCCAGTCATCCTTGCTTGAATCCATTGGAACCCGTGGCGTAGCACCGTTTAAAGCGGTGTTAACGCATGGCTTTGTGGTGGATAAAAACGGCAATAAAATGTCCAAATCCAAGGGAAATGTGGTTGCGCCGCAAAAAATTATCAATCAAATGGGTGCTGATATTCTGCGCTTGTGGATTACTTCGGCAGATTATTCGGCGGATATTCGTATTTCCGATGAAATCATCAAGCAGCTGGCTGAATCCTACCGTCGCATTCGTAATACCATTCGTTTCTTGTTAAGTAATATTGAAAACTTTGATGCGACAACACTTGTGCCTGTGCAAGAGCGTCATGCATTGGATCAATGGGCGATGCACCGTTTGGCAGACGTATCAAAAAATGTTCAGGCTTCTTATAACGCCTACCATTTCCATCAAATCCATCAGGAAGTTCATAATTTCTGCTCGGTGGACTTGGGCGGTTTTTACCTCGATGTGATCAAAGATCGTTTGTATTGCGATGCGGCGGACTCTGCACGTCGTATGTCTGCACAAAGTACCTTGTATGACATGGCGCATGTTTTAACACGTTTGATCGCACCGATTGTGCCTATTACTGCTGAAGAGATATGGGACTTTTTACCAGGTGCCGAAGATGGCAGCATTCATTTGCAATGTTTTAGTGAGGTTCAAAATCTTGAGATTGATGCTGATGCATGGACAAAGTTTTTTACCATGCGTGAACTAGTAAATACAGCGATGGATACGGCGAAAAAAGATAAGATTGTGGGTTCATCCATTGCCGCACACGTGAGTATTCCTAATTTGGATATCGCATTTGCCGAAAGCATCAACGAAAGTTATGAACAGCTATTGATTGTAGCCAAAGCCAACGCGGGTGAATCCTTAAGTATTGAAGCTGCTAGTGGCATCAAGTGCCCACGCTGTTGGAATGTGAGTGAGCCTGCTGATGCAGCCCATGCTATCCACAGTGAAATTTGCCCGCGTTGTTTTGATGTGGTGGTGTAGGGGTATTCCAAAACCAACCTATATCATGCCAGTGATGTTGAGCTGGATGGCAATAGTTTAAGGCTGTCTGTTTGTACTGATTGTAGTGGATGGGGTGACTACAAAGATTTTCAGTTAAATCTTGAAGATATGGTTCTTGAAAAGAGGACTCAGTGAGTGATGGTTAGTTTTATAATAGTGGTTCAGATTGGATGAAATTGATAATCAAGTTTAATAATTCGGTCATTCGTATGAGAGGGTACCAATGAAATTAAGAGTTGTTTTGCAGCGACTGTTTGGGCGCATACTCATACTTCCTGTTTTTTACGCTTATTCAGTTGCTGCGCAGGAGCATAGTGGCTCAGTAATTCAAGAAAGTAAGCTGGTGTCTCAGTACATTGATTCGCGTGATGCACTGCTCCGCAAGTTTAAGCAGGAGGATGGGCGAGAATCTGAAGATGATGTTTATGAACAAGAGCTACTGGGGCTCAGAGGCTTGGAAAAAAAGCTGCGAAAGATCATTGGCCCATTGCATATTAAAGGTTATGAGGGTGAAGGGGAAATTAGTCTTAGCGCATTAAGTTGGACTCCATATGGGGACTCTAAACGCTTGGATGGACTCATTTTAGAA
>JAUZQT010000094.1 GCA_030950825.1 Mariprofundaceae bacterium
TGTCATGCGCACAAGCGACTCAATGAGGCTCTAAAAAACGCCATCCCTGCTTCGACAAGCTCAGCAACCCAACTGTATTGGGAATCCATTATAAAATTGGCGTGTTTATCAATGGATCCTCGTACTTCGACAAGCTCAGTAAGCAGGGTGCTGAGCTTGTCGAAGTACGAGGATGACGACACAATGGGTATATCGGATAAAATCCGTCATTTTGTTATTCAAGCGTTGCTATTTCTTTTAATATTTTGTGATCGATGCATCCACATCATCAGCCCACCGAATAATGCCACCCGCAAGGTTTTTAACATCGGTGTAGCCTTTGGATTGTAAGAATTCGACAGCCTGAGCTGAGCGACCGCCCATTTTACAGTGCACAACCACGGTTTGATCGTTGGGGATTTCTAGGTAGCGCTCACTCACATCGCCCAATGGAATTTTATTGCTGCCTTCAATGGCGCAAATGCTAATTTCATGTGGCTCGCGCACATCCAAAACATACAAATCGGCGTTTGTATCCATCATGTTTTTCAATTCATTCGGGGTAATATCGTAATCAGCCAAAACTTCCTCCTGTTCGATTGTTTCTGTGGGTGGTAAGCCACAAAATTGTTCATAAGCTTGTACATCACCAATACTGGGATTTGCACCACATGCAGGGCAACTCGGATCTTTGCGTAGTTTTACTTCGCGGAATCGCATACTCAATGCATCGTAAAGCAACAAACGCCCACTCAGGCTTTTCCCAACATCTAAAATAATTTTCACAGCTTCGGTTGCTTGTAATACACCAATCACACCAGGCAACACACCCAGTACGCCACCCTCTGCACATGAAGGCACCAAGCCTGGTGGTGGTGGCTCTGGGTATAAGCAGCGGTAACAAGGCCCTTGCTTATGATTAAATACAGTTGCCTGCCCTTCAAATTGGAAAATCGAAGCATAAACCAGCGGCTTACCTTCCAATACACAGGCATCATTGACCAGATAACGGGTGGGGAAATTATCCGTACCATCCACCACGATGTCATATTGCGCCACGATGTCACGCACATTGGCGCGAGTAATGCCATCACCATGCAATTCAACATTTAAATACGGATTAATGCCAAGCAAGGTATCGCGTGCTGATTCAATTTTTGGGCGACCAATATCAGCTGTTGAGTGGGCAATTTGACGTTGTAAATTGGAATCATCCACCACGTCGAAATCCACCAGGCCCATGGTTCCCACGCCTGCAGCAGATAAATACAATGCAATGGGACTACCCAAACCCCCCGTCCCCACACATAACACACGCGCTTGTTTAAGCTTTTCTTGCCCGGTTAAACCCACTTGTGGCAAAATAATATGGCGATTAAAACGTGCTAATTCTTCCGCACTTAAAATATCAGACATGACAACCTCCAGGAGATGCGCAATGATTTGTCACATGCGCACAATATACAAGCCTATAAAAATAACATGAATAAATATCTGCTCATTCTCGGTTGTGGTTATGTTGGCTGCAAGATTGCGAAGGTTTGCATGCAGCATGGTATACATGTCTCAGGAACAAGCCGCAGTGTAGCGCATGGGGAGTGTTTACAAAAACAGGGAATCACTCCAGTTATTGCGCCAACACCCTTACACATTGCGGATGAAATATTACAGCAAACCACCCATTTGGTGGACTCGATTCCCTTAACACGAGAAGCAGGAGTGATGGTTGCCTCACAAAACCAATGGTTGCCAGAACTGGCACCCCAACTCAAACGGCTGCAATGGGCAGCTTACCTTTCGAGCACAGGAGTGTATGGCGATGCGAATGGTGCATGGGTGGATGAATCTTATAACTGCCAGCCATCTAGCCCACGCGGCATCGAGCGTTTAAAGGCTGAACAAGCATTGCTGGGTTCTGGGCTACCCGCTGAAGTGTTTCGTTTGGCTGGTATTTATGGTGCTGAGCGCAATATTATCCCACGTTTGATGGCTGCTGATTATAAAGCTGTGCAGTGGAGTCCGCCGCATTACTCCAGCCGTGTGCATGTGGATGATATTGTTGCCGCACTTCTTGCTGCGATGCAATCACCATGTGTGGGAAGAATCGTAAACATCACGGATGATTTGCCGCTACCCCATGCTGATTATGTGCAACAGCTTGCTGACATGATTGGCGCGCCTCAACCCATCATACTTAGCCCAGAAGAAGGCAAAAACCAACTTTCCGCCGCCGCGTTATCATTTTTTACTGACCACAAACGTATTAGCAATCAACGCCTGCATGATGAACTATTGCCGAAGCTTAAGTACCCAAGCTTTCAAGAGGGCATGCGAGCAATCTTGAATTTAGAGGATATCCCATGACCACAGAAGCCGCTCTGAGCCCTTCCTTAAATATTGTACAACAATTGGAGCAACAACTCGGTCGCGCACTCAGCGGCAAAGATACTGCTATCCGGCAATTGATGATTTGTTTGCTGGGTGATGGGCACTTATTGATCGAAGATGTTCCAGGTGTGGGCAAAACAACACTGGCTCAAGCGCTTGCTGCCAGCTTGCACTCTGATTTTGGGCGCGTTCAATTTACCGCTGATTTACTGCCAGCTGATATTGTAGGTGTTGAAATTTTTGATCCACTGGACAAACAATTCGTGTTTCATGCAGGGCCTATTTTTCATCATATTTTATTGGCCGATGAAATCAATCGTGCCACGCCCAAAGCACAATCAGCTTTGCTTGAAGCCATGGCGGAAGGGCAGGTTAGTATTGAGCGCCAAACCCATCAACTGCCAGATCCTTTTTTTGTGATTGCAACACAAAATCCAATGGAACATTTGGGGACATTCCCATTACCTGAATCGCAATTGGATCGTTTTTTTATGCGTATTTCCTTGGGCTACCCTGACCAAGATGCCGAACGTAAAATTTTATTGAATCAGGCAGGTAGAGGGCAACTACAATACTTTAAAGCGATGGCTTCATGGCAGGATATTAAGCTTGCCCGCCAGTCTGCGCAGGCCATGCCTGTGAGCGATGTGCTGATGGACTATATCTTAGAATTATTGGCCAAAAGTCGAAATGGGAACTGGCTGAAACAAGGTATCTCACCTCGTGCAGGCCATGATTTACTGACTGCGGCCAAAGCGCATGCTTGGTTGAATGGGCAGACATATATTGCTGCTGCCGATGTGCAAGCTGTCTGGTTGCCCTGTTTGAGCCATCGCGTTGTGGCAGATGGTGATATAGAAGCTGCCATGTTAAGTCTTCTGGAAGCCGTTCCCGTACCAGCATAATATGGCCTATAATCCTTCTGATTTAAGGCTGCCACCGTGGATTCTCTATTTACTGGATGCGCTGATTGCGGTGCGTGTTCCGATTGGCCGATATTGGCATATAGGCATGACGCGGGCTGGCGCGTTGATGTTTTTTTCTCTATTGGGACTTTGGGCTGCGGCGTTTTATTCGGGCAATAATTTACTGTATTTATGCGGAGCTATGCTGACAGCGATTGCCATGATGGCACTTTGGCAAGGTGTTCAATTGCTGCGTGGACTACCCCTTTTTGGCGCTTACCTTCCTGATTTTGTTGAGCAATGCAGGCCAGTTGTGTTGCGTCAGGACATTTCAGATATAGCAAGATCTACGGTGTCTGGGCTGGTTGATATCACATGGAGCGAGGCTGATTTGCAGCTGAGTGCGCGTATTTGCGCGGCTACGCGCGTTCAAGGGGATCCCCGCAGGCATGGCGATAGTAATGTCCAGCCCAATCAATCACGCCTTATTGCACAGTTGCAGTCAAGCAAACGTTGCTATCACAAGCTCACAAAACAACGTCTAACAACATCTGCACCATTAGGGCTTTGGGAGCTGACTTACCAGCGTCAAGACTTGGCGATTTGGGCGGTGCTTCCGCAAGCTGTAGCTGGGCTTCGTGTGCAAGGCTTGGGGCAAAACCTACAACACAGAATTGAGGGAGATGAGTACCATGATTTACGGATGTACACGCCAGGTGATCCGCTGGCACGTATTCATTGGCGAAAATCCACTTTAGATCCATCAACATGGCGTATTAAACGTTTTTCTCAGGCTGAAGAGCAACCCCAGAAGGCACATTTGCGTGTGGATTTAAGGCTGCCAAGCGGTGCCACTCAAGCCGCTTTTGAAAATCTTCTAGGCTTGACATGGCACTGGCTGCAATCGCAACCTGAATCAACCTCAAGAGGCCATCAAAGCCAGCTTATTTTGGGGCAACAGTGTTTTGATTGCAGTCAGAGTGACGGAAGAAAAGCTGCAATCCATGCCATTGCCGCAGCGCTTCCAGAGCACCATGCACCCAAGCATGGTGCTGGTTTCTTGTTGTCTTTGGTGGAGCCTTAATGTCATTCTTTCCATCAAAGACATCACCCTCCAGCCATGCGGAAAAGTTAACTCTCGGGGTGTTGATGTCTGGGGTTATCGCACTGGCATTATCTGATTTTGTCAGCCCCTTATATTGGAGCCTTCCCGCCATGGCTGCACTGCTGCGCTGGTGGCGGGGGTCAAGCTTTGCATTAACTGAAATGCAGGCAAGTTTTATTGGTTGGTTTGGCTTTATATGGGTTGGACTTGAATTGTTGCTGGGCAGGCCGTGGGTGGTCGCATTCACAGATTTTCTGCTTATTCTTGCACTGGCTGTGACCATTGAAACAGCCACGCCGCGCAATCATTTGCATCGCATGTTAACAGGTTTATTTTTGATGTTGGCAGGTGCAGTGCTGACGGATTCAGTGCTGTATGCCATTCCGCTGATTGCTTTGATGTGGTTTACATGGCGGTCAGCCATTTGTTTGTACGGGCTGCAACAAGTGGGTGGTGATTTACCTATTCATTCGCCACGTTTTGATGTGGGTGCCATGATTGTGATGATAATCATGGCTTTGGGACTTTTTATTGGCTTGCCACGTTTTGACATTCAAACAAAATTACAGCCGACCCAACCACGTATGGAAACGACGGGGTTTTCAGACCATGTTCAACTGGGTGACTTTGCCCGTGAGCTGGATGCAACGGTGATTTTACGCGCTGAGGTGATTGATATAGATGCCGATGATTTTCGCCGTCAAATATTGGGGCGTTATTGGCGAGGGGTGGCTTTAAGTCAATATATCAACCATGGCTGGAGGCAAGCAACATACCAAAAAATACGCACTTGGATGCCGAGCCAAGCCATTGCCCTTTCTAGGGCGACAAGTTCTTCACAAACAAGTTCTTCACAAACAAATTCTTCACAAACAAACGCCGCACAAACAAACTCTTTACAAACAAAGCACCGCTATGAGATTGCAGTTTTTCGTGAAGCCTCAGATCATGCTTATATTTTATTGCCCGATGGCGTATCACTTATTCAGCATCATGCCAATAGCGCGCAGCTGGATAGCCTAGGTCAGTTGCGGTTTTCAAAGGCACCAGCACGTCGTTTGCGTTTGACCATGGTGTTGGATTCTATCAGCAATACACCCGTATTTTATCCTGCCCTGCAAGCCCCATTGGCCATTGAGTCGGATCAAACAAATATCCCTAATGCTATTCGCATATGGGTAAAACATATTGTGTCATCGGAAAAAAGCGATCAAACAGCTGAGCAACAATTACAGATGCTTACCGATGAATTGCATGGTTGGGTTTATGATCTGAACGCACCGATTGATGCCCAACAGCCACTGACATCATTTATCAACAATAAACGTGGCCACTGTGAGCTTTATGCAAGCACACTGGCATTGGCGGCACGAACATTGGGTATTCCATCGCGTATTGTGAATGGTTATTACGGTGGCGAATGGAATGATACGGGGGCTTTTTTGATGTTACGTCAGCAGCATGCCCATAGCTGGGTTGAAGTGTGGCTCAACCATCAATGGCAGCGTATTGATCCCACACCAGCATCGCGCTGGCAGCTATCGGGCGTGCATTTCCCAACATGGGATGCCGCTTGGGAAACGCTCAAACTGACATGGTACCGTTACGTTCTGGCATTTCAGGATAGTGATCGGGAAGCACTGCTTCAAAACCTTTTTGCATGGTTGAAAAAGGCCATTCCATGGTTGTTGATGGGGTTGATATTGTTTTTTATCACGCCATATGTGTATCGCAAAACAACGTTTTTTTCATGGCCTTGGTGGTCGCATAACATACAACAAAAGGTGCTGGATCGCTGGCTGGAAAAACGCGGTGTGTATCGACCATTGTCCAGGCCTTTACGCCTTCTTCCTATCCCTTATGGGGTGCCCTCCCAAGCATGGATAAATCTAGTTAAAGCATGGGAAAATCAGGCGTATAGTGATCCGAAGCGCTGGACACGAAGACAGTTGAAAACGCATCTTCGTGCGCTTTCCGATGCGCGCTGGTAAGCTCGCGAAAATTCATATGCTAAGATAGGGGTTGTTCATGGGTATTTTGGAAGGTAAAAGAGGTCTTATTCTTGGTCTGGCCAATGACAAATCCATTGCTTGGGGTATTGCCCAAGCTTGTCATCGTGAAGGTGCAGAACTGGGCTTTAACTTCTTGGGTGAGCAGCTGGAACGGCGCGTGCGTCCATTGGCTAAAAAAGTGAATAGTCGCTTCATTGAAGCTCTGGATGTGAGTGATGATGCACAACTTGATGCTTTTTTTGATAAAGTCAAAGAACAATGGGGCGAGTTGGATTTCATGGTGCATTCCATTGCTTTTGCCAATAAAGATGCGTTGCGTAACCCTTTTTCCACAACCTCGCGTGAAGATTTTCGTTTGGCTTTGGATATTTCAGCCTATTCTTTTATTGCTTGCGCGCAGCGCGCAGCACCCATGATGAAAGCTGGTGGCAGCATGGTGACCATGACCTATCTGGGTGCTGAACGTGTCATTCCAGGTTATAATGTGATGGGTGTTGCCAAAGCTGCACTGGAAGCATCAACCCGTTATCTTGCACAAGATTTGGGTAAGCAAGGCATTCGTGTGAATGCACTTTCTGCTGGCCCTATTCGTACCTTGGCAGCATCGGCGGTGGGGGATTTTCGCAAATTAATGGAAAAAAGCGCGCGCGGTTCGATGCTTGGCCGCAATGTTTCTCAGAATGAAGTGGGCAATACCACGGCCTATTTATTATCCGATTTGGCATCGGGTGTCTCTGGCGAGGTGCATTATGTAGACGCAGGCTTCCATGTTGGTTCGGGTGATCCTGGTATCGAATAAGGTTCACGTTTATGTCAGGCTCAACATTTGGTGATATTTTTCGTGTTTCAACGGCTGGTGAATCCCATGGCGCGGCACTGCTTGCCATTGTTGATGGTTGCCCAGCTGGCATCAAGCTATCGGAAGCTGATATTCAGCCTGATTTGGATCGCCGCAAACCTGGACAATCCAAATATACCACACAGCGGCGTGAAGCAGATGAAGTCGAAATACTTTCAGGTGTGTTTGAAGGCATAACAACAGGTTGTCCAATTGCATTATTGATTCGTAATACAGATCAGCGAAGCAAGGATTATTCTGAGATAAAAGATAAGTTTCGCCCTGGGCACGCTGATTTCACCTATTTTCATAAATACGGCCGCCGTGATTATCGTGGTGGAGGACGCTCATCAGCACGAGAAACAGCCGTACGTGTGGCAGCAGGTGCTGTGGCCAAGCAATTATTGACGACAGTAGGGATTCAGCTGACTGGCTGGGTTGATCAAATTGGCCCACATAAAGCTGATCCTGCATGTTTTGATGCAGCTGAAATCAATAAAAATCCATTTTTCTGTCCAGATGCCCAAGCTGCTGCAAAGATGGCTGAGTTTATGGATGACTTACGCAAACAGGGCGATTCCATTGGCGCTGCGGTAACAGTACAAGCACATGGTATGATGGCTGGCTTGGGTGAACCGATATTTGATCGTTTGGATGCGGACATTGCCAAAGCGATGATGTCGATTCCTGCTGTGAAAGGCGTAGAAATTGGTGATGGCTTTGCCTGTGTTGAATCCAAAGGGTCCGAGTTTGGTGATCCAATTCGCAAATCTGGCTTTCAAAGCAACCATGCAGGTGGTGTATTGGGCGGTATTTCCAATGGCGACTATATCCATGCCCGCATGGCGCTTAAACCAACCTCATCCATCTTAACGCCGCGCCCGACCATTGATATTTACGGTGAAGAAAGCGATATTATAACCAAAGGTCGTCATGATCCATGTGTTGGCATTCGTGCTGTTCCCATTGCCGAAGCCATGTTGGCATTGGTATTGGCAGATCATTTATTGCGTAATCG
>JAUZQT010000095.1 GCA_030950825.1 Mariprofundaceae bacterium
TGCATTTTAGCCCTTTTGACAAGAGACAGGGCATAAGCGGAAGTAAACCCAAAAAAGATATTTTCTAATATAGAACCGGGCTTGTCCAACAAACGGTTCAGATCGTGGTTCGTTCCTCACACGATCTAACCTTATTCGTTATCAATGGACCTCGTACTTCGACAAGCTCAGTATCCTGTTTACTGAGCTTGTCGAAGTACGAGGATGAACTGTGCTTAGAGTCAAGTTATTTTTTAATCAATGGGGTCAGACTCGATTGATTTTCCGTGCCCATTTCTAACCCGCATTATTCACAAATGCTGCCGCGCCCTCGCTTGCTCCTTTGTCCGCAACGAATCCTTTGCCAATCGTCGCTCATGAGTTTTGCAAGTGGCTCTTATGGTATGCGTTTTTTTATTGCCGTTGCAAATATGTAATCGAAATGTCACAAGCATCATGCAATGATTTTCCCAGTGCTATATTGGCTGCAATTGCTGATGCCAAGCGACAGCCTGTACCATGTAGTTGTTCTTGATTCCAAGCTTGTTTTGGATGGGCAAACAATGCCACATCGCCACTTTTTTCGCACAGGACATCCGTGCATATATCGCCGTCAGAGTGCCCGCCTTTAAGTAAAACGGCACAGCCAAGCTGTATCGTCAGTGCGGCTGTGTCTTCCACAATATCATCAATATCACGCCCTAAAAATATAGCTGCTTCTGATAAGTTCGGTGTTAACAATGTGGCGTGTTTGATGAGCGTGTGTTTTAACGTTTCAATAGCACCGATATCAAGCAATGGGCGACCGCTGGTGGATACCATCACAGGATCAATAATTAAGGGTTTATGACGGTGATACAAATCCAAACATGCAGAAATAGTGGCAATGTGTTCGGCATCCAAAAGCATGCCCGTTTTAATGGCGGCAATATCATAGGCATCAAATGCAGCGTGCAATTCAGCATCCAGTTGGGCTAGAGAAACAGGTTCAATACGGTAAATTCTCTGATGACTTTGTGCGGTTAATGCAGTGATTGCGCAGCGACCTTGTGTAGAAAATGCCTCAAACATACGCAAATCAGCTTGAATCCCTGCACCACCACATGAATCCGAACCGCCAATGCTCAAGCAAATGGGCTGGTGTTTGAAATCGTTATTCATGCTTTGTTCCATCGTTCAATCAGCTCCCTTGCTTTGCTCTCAATATGGTCAGCCGAGAACAAACCTGAAATGATAGCCGCAGATGTTGCTCCGGCATGTTTAATGGATGCAATATTTTCAGTCGTGATACCGCCAATGGCGCAAATATTGCTATCTGGAAACATTTGTCGCGCTTTATTCAAGCGTGGTAAGCCCAGTACGGGAACATCAGGTTTGCTACGACTGCCAAACACTGCACCAAAAGATACATAGTCAGCCCCATGTTCCAAAGCCAGTTTGGCAAACATGGCATCAGCACGGCAGGTAATGCCGATGAGCATATGATCGCCAACGTCGGCGCGGATGTTGGCAAGCTTAGCGACATCGTCGCGACCCAGATGTACGCCGTCAGCATGCGCCTCGTTGGCCAATTGTACGGAGTCATTGATGATCAATTGAGCACCATAAACGGTGGTGCATTCCCGCAATGCTTTGGCACGCTTGAACGCACGTTTATAAGCTGATTTTTTATCCCGAAACTGCAGCGTTTGAATGCCGCCCTTTAAGGCATTTTCAGCTTTTTCCAACAAGCAGTCGGTATCCAAGTCCGCTGGTAAAATAGCATAAACACCACGAATGTATTTTTGTTCCATACTGGTTTTCTGGAGCATCAATCCAGAACTTTTAATAAATCAGTAAAATGAGCTAAGCTTACAACACGCTGGGCATATTCTTCGGGCACATCTTGATAACCATGTTCTGCAAATGCGACAAGGTGACACTTTGCAGCAAAACCAGCCTCAACATCAAAGCGTGTATCTCCGACCATGACCGTATCTGTAGGATCAACGCCCATAGCACGGCAGCATTGCAGCAACATATCGGGAGCAGGCTTTTTGGCAAAACCATCTTCAGGTGATAAGGCCAATGTCATATAATCATCCAAACCTAAGGCTTCGGTTACTTTGATGCGCGCCTTGGCAGGTTTTGCTGTTACAATACACATGGGTAAACCCTTGGCCTTGATCGCATCCAGTGTGTCCTTGACTCCTGGAAGCATGGTTCCTTCATCGGCTGGGTGCTGTTCATAAAAGTCTGCAAAAGCATGGTACATTGCCATGGTATCTGGGTGATCCATGGGTTTTCCAAGCACATTGGAGGCAAGTTTTTGCGCACCACCACCCACATGTGGCTGGGTTTCTGCAATGCTCATTTGGAAATCATAATCCAATGATTTCAATGCACGATTGGCATTGGCACATATATCTGGCAAGGCATCAATCAATGTGCCATCCAAATCAAAAATAAATGCTTTTATGCTCATATATCCCTCACTTTGGGCTCAAGACGGCCTCAATTTCTGTTAAAACTTCAATATTATTTTCTTTTGTCTTCAATGCCAGCAAGGTTTTACGGAATACCTCAGGCGCGTTACCCATACCTTGCCATTGGTACAATATTGCCAGAGCCCAAATGGCATGGGCACGAATTAAAGGCTCTGAATCATCCAACACACTGTGCAACAAAGGAATAAAGTTTGTGTTGCCTGAGTTGCCCATGGCAATACAAACATTGCGTAATAATGCTGCCCGCCCAGTACGTTTTACAGGCGATTTCCGAAAGCGCTGGCGAAACGCCTGCTCATTCAAATGCAGCAGGCTAGCAAGTTCGGGCAAGATGTTCTCCCCGTGTGGCGTAAGGAGATCACGATCAGGTGTTTGAGCCTTTTGATTCCAAGGGCATATAGCCTGACAGTCATCACAGCCATAAATATGATTGCCCATTAAAGGACGAAGTTTAGGGGCGATAACGCCCTTATATTCAATGGTTAAATAAGAAATACATAGATTTGCATCGACCACATATGGCGCAACAATTGCTTTTGTTGGGCATATATCCATACAGGCGATACAACGCCCACAATGTGCTGTTGCCTCTTGATCAGCGCTAAGCTTTGCACTGGTAAACAACTCACCCAACATCATCCAAGAGCCATGTTGACGGTGAATGCTTAGGCTATGTTTGCCTTGCCAAGCTAGGCCCGATGCTGCTGCCAAAGCATGCTCCAATACAGGGGCTGTATCGACATAAACCCGTTGCTCATGCTGCCCAAGCAGTAAATCCAAGTCGCGTGCCAACGCTTTGAGGCGTTTTTTCATGATGTCATGATAATCCATACCATGGGCATAAGCGGCGATAATTCCTTGACGCTTAGAGGAAATGGCTTCTTCTAAGCTGTATGGTGGTGGTGTATGGCGCATGGCTAGAGAAATAACTGTTTGCACATGATTCATCATGGTGCTTGGATCTTTTCTGCGTTCAAGCCTGCTTTCTTCGGCCATCCATGCCATATCTGCATACATCTTATGATCAACCCAAGCATCCAAAGCCTGACGATCAACGTGCTTTATCTTAGGGCGCGAAAAGTGACACAGCTCAAAGCCATGTTGATAAGCGTAATTACGGATAGATTTTCGCAAATCAATGGGCAAATTCATCTTGCTAAGAAAGGGGAATTAAGAGGATTCATATGCAGCTGGCAGGGTATGTATATGCATTGGATGTTTTTTTGCTGGGATATGTGTGAGGGCTAAAAAATTATATTGGGATAAATTTCAGCGCTACACCATTATTGCACCAGCGTTGGCCCGTTGGCGCTGGCCCATCTTGAAATATATGCCCCTGATGCCCGCCACAGCGCACACAATGATACTCTGTACGTGGAAAAATCATTTTAAAGTCACGTTTCGTTTCAGTATGTCCATCAATAGCTTGGTAAAAGCTTGGCCAACCAGTGCCGCTATCAAATTTTGTATTTGATTCAAATAGCGGTAATTCACAAGCTGCACACACATATTCGCCATCACCATATTCTTTATTCAAGACACTGCTGAATGGCCGCTCTGTACCTGCCTTTCGTAGTACATTAAACTGTTCAGGTGTTAAAATATCTTTCCACTCTTGATCAGTTTTTACAATTTTATCAGCCATCTCATATTTCCTTTTAGCACTGCCCAATAGTTGATGTGGAAGTAGTAATGCCGTTGCAGAGAACACCAAGCCTGCTAAAAATACACGCCTATTCACCTTTATTCCCCCAAAGCTCTTGCAAACGTTGATCACGTCCGCAGTTGTAACGATAAAATCGGTAGCGTACAGGATTCTTTAAATAATAATTTTGATGATATGATTCAGCAGGCCAAAACGTGCCTACAGGGCTTATTTCAGTCATAATACTCTGTTTAAAGGGTTTGTTTTTTTGTAATGTGGCCTTTGAATCCTCAGCCAACGTTCTTTGTTTCTCACTGTGATAAAAAATACCGGGTCTGTATTGTGAGCCAACATCGCAAAACTGCCGATTGGCCGTTGTTGGGTCAGAGTTTCGCCAGTAAACACCCAATAATGTTTCATAACTGACTTTTTCAGGATTAAAAACAAGCTGCACAGCTTCAGTATGCCCCGTTTCGCCTGCTGATACTTCTTGATATGTTGGATTTTCTTTGAATCCTCCAACATAACCCGACGTTGTAGATAGCACACCATCCAACGCATCAAAAGGATGCTCCATACACCAAAAACAACCACCAGCAAATGTTGCTTTCTCTAAGCTGTTTTTTTCTAACTCATTAGCAAAAACCATAGTGCTCACCCATAACATCATACACAAAATTCCCAACTCTCGCATGCAGCCTCCTAGCCTGAATAATACGGCTTAAAAATACTTTAATCTGCCCAGTAATTAACCTTGGCAGTGCAAGTCTCGGCAATTTCGATGCGCGACACATGGAGGCGTTCATTATTCAAACGTTCAACCATTTCTTCAAACAATAAGCGGGCAACATTTTCACTGCTGGGGTTGATCGTGTCAAAGGGTTCAATATCATTTAAATTATAGTGATCCCATTTTTTCAGGGCAGCTTTGAGCTCGGATTTCATGACTTTATAATCAATACCCAGACCCAAATTATCAAGCTCTGAGCAACTGATAAAGAGCTTTACATGCCAGTTATGCCCATGCAGTCGTGCACAGTCCCCAGCATATCCGCGCAACTGATGTGCAGCGGAAAAATGGGTTTCAATACTAAGCTCGTAGTGGGGCACGTTTATTCCTTGGGTTTATTAAGCATGGGCTTTGCCCAAGTGTTGCGACCATATTTGAGATAGCCACGTACATTGTGCAAGCGGTAGTCAAGATCCTGTTCAATGGGGACAATCACGCCTTCTAGAAGCGGTTGTAAATAAGGCGCAAGTACTGCACCGCCACCACCTGTAATCATAATCGCGTCCATGTCCCAATCATCGCTCCAGATGCGGTTGGCATCTGAAGCAATATTGGCAGCCAGTTGCTGGAAAGCCAATTGGGTAATTTTCCTTAGATCAAAACCTTTGCCTCGAATTTTGATACTTCCAGTTTCAATAGCATCAAAAAGACGATACAGCTCGACATTGACACCACAGCTATCTTTTAGTTTATTGGCAATCACTTCAAAAGCTTTGGATATACCATTTTGAGAGGTCAGGCTGCCACGCTCGGAATAACGTGCTTTATCTGAAATAGTATAATCACTGGTGCTGAAGCCAACATCAATAATGCCAATTTTTTCGCTGGCAAAACGTTTCTCGGCGGCTTTACCTTCATCATCCAGCAATCGATCCATCACAGAGCCGATGGGTTGGGGAATCACCCTTACATCAGAAATACCAAGTAAGAGCTCTTTGCGTTGCCCTTGGCTATTTGTGGTAACAATCGTATGAGAGCGACGAAGCATGCCTGCTAATTCAGATTTATATTGGCGGTAATGACCAATCGGTAAGCCAACGATAATTTTAAAGGATTGCCTGTCGTGAATCATAAAGCGCGATAAAGCGGCAAGCGCGAGTATTTTTGTGGATGTCGCTATAAACTGGGTTTGATCAAGGGTGAACTGACGGTTCGAGCTTTGGCGCTCTGCCAACTCACCAACAAAGTATGATGTGTCATCCAAGTCAATTTGTAAATGTTCATCCAATTGCTCATTTTGATTCAATAGAGATTCTTTAAATTGAAAATCAATGGCTTCACCATAAATAGATTTAAAGACTTGGAAGTTTTCTCCATTGGTCGCTTTGGTAAAGCCGAAGCCAATATCAATGCCAATAATTGTGTCCATATGATTCACCCTTGCTTCACAGCATCGTTATAATTTGTCAGACGTTCTCATTTAACCCGCATTATTCACAAATCCTACCGCCTGTCTGCGTACATTTGCGTACAGCTAGGAAGAATCATCACGGTATCTATGAATAATGCGGGTTAATCGTTTCATGCAAAATTTTCACATGTGCGAGGTCATTAGCCTGAATAATTCATAAATCGTTGTGATGATTGTGAAGAACCTTTATTTGCAACGTTTTTTTTGTCAGGAGTGCCGTACCAATGGATACGGTCGACTGGCAAAGAATTCGTTCCAGATAAAGGAGCAAACAAGGGC
>JAUZQT010000096.1 GCA_030950825.1 Mariprofundaceae bacterium
CTTCAGTTGGGTCGGTTATACGACTGAGGATTTTCAGCAACGTGCTCTTACCCGCACCATTCCTACCTATAATCCCAACTACCTCACCAGGCTTCACTTCAAAGCTCACATCTCTCAATGCCCAAAAGCTCTCCACCTCAGCGGAATCGCCCCGTAATTTTTTCAAACGGCGAAAAGGTGCCGTTAATGATCCCAAAAGCATTTCACGAAAACTTTCATCAACGCGTTCTGCGCCACCCAGCGTATATTCCTTGCCCAGCCCTGAAACGCGAATGGCAAAAGGCTTAGACATAAACGATCCTATCATTAAATAATATCTGCAAAACGTCTCTCCACACGCTCAAAGTAAGCCACGCCGACGATAAATATCACCACTGACATCAGCAATGAAATCGCAATGGAAGGCAAGTCAAAAGGTCTATCCAAAAATGCAGAGCGAAATGCTTCAATCACGCCTGTCATCGGATTCAAAAACAAAAGCCATTGCCACTTTTCTGGCACAAGACTAACAGGATACACTACTGGCGTTGCATACATCCAGATTTGAACCATAAAAGGAACCACAAAACGAAAGTCTCGATAAGCAACCGTTAATGCAGATAACAATGTGCCCACACCCAGCGCGGTAAAAATAACGGCAAGCAACAGCAGAGGTATCAACAATAGGTTGAACGACCAGCCCACACCAAACCACAGCATCAATGCAAAGAGCACAAGCGTTGAAATAGCCAAATCCACCAAGCCTGAACCAATCGAGGAAAGTGGTATAATCAAACGTGGAAAGTAGACCTTACTGACCATGTTTGAGGCATTAATCAACGATGTTGAGGAGGTACTTACGGCATTGGCAAAGAAAGTCCAAGGTAAAAGTGCGGCAAATACAAAAATTGCATAAGGATAACCATCCGATGGAATTTTTGCTAGGCCGCCAAAAACAACGGTAAAAATCAGCATCGTTAAAACAGGCTGAAGCACAGCCCAAGCTACGCCCAGCACGGTTTGTTTATAACGAACCTTAATGTCCCGCAACGTTAATACCCAAAAAAGTTCTCGATATGCCCACAACTCTTTGAAATCGAGTGCTCGCCAGCCTTTGGCTGGCTCAATCACAGTCACATGCTCATGGCCGAAAAATTCTTCCTGAAATGTCTCTGTGTTTGAGTCCTTACTTTCCATGCATCTAACCTAACAATTTTTCACTTGTCGTCCACACCACCCGCTGATCCAATGCCCGTGCCAAAGTATATTCATCCAAATATTCCAACTCGCCACCTTCGGGCACACCGCGTGCAATACGCGATACTTTTGCATCACTGGTACTATAACGGCGTGCAGTAAAGTGTGCTGTTGCTTCACCATCCACGGTTGCACTGGTTGCTAAAATCAGCTCTTTAATCACGCCCGATGCCACACGTTTATCCAAGGCTGCAAAGTTCAACTGCTCCGACCCCATACCATCAATCGGGCTTAAACGACCATGCAACACATGATAATGCCCAGGAAACCCCTGGCCACGCTCCAGCATCAATACGTCTACAGGCTGCTCTACCACACAAACTACGGAGCTATCACGCCGTACTTGATCGCATATCGTACAATGTTGCTGCTCGGAAAAACTGCCGCAACGCGCACAAAACCCCATAGATGCATGCAAACCTGACAGTGTCTCTGCCAATTGTTTGACCTCATCCACTGGTTTGGATAATAAATTCAGGCTCAAGCGCATGGCTGTTTTCGGCCCAATGCCAGGCAAGCCACTTAATTGCTCCACCAGCTGCGCCAAAGGCAACGGCATACCAGGGAAATGGTGGATCAAAGTGAAAACCCTGGCGGTATCGGCAATCCTGCCATTAACTTTTGCTGTTCTTCTTGGCGCTTTTCTTCGGCCACCCGACTTGCAGCATTGACGGCTGCAGCAAGCAAATCTTCAATCATTGTTTTATCTTGCTCTGCCCATAATTCAGCTTCAATAACAATTCGCTTCACCTTTCGATCACCTGACATCGTGACTTTCACCATGCCGCCCCCTGACTCGCCCACCACTTCAATTCCAGCCAAGTCTTCTTGCAAGTTTTTCATATTGGCTTGCATTTCTTGGGCTTTTTTCATCATTTTGGCAATGTTCATCGTTCTTTCTCCACCTTATGCTGCATATCATTCATCGTGTTATCGCTTGTTTTATTGGAACTCTTGAATAACAAAATGTAAAAAGGCTACATTTTGTTATTCAGTCGTTGGGTAGCTGCAACGCGACTTGCGTCGCTATTCAACTCGCCATTGATTTACCTGACTACCCATTCAAACACCCACTTACTTCGTCATCCTCAAGCGCTTGTATTGAGGATCCATGATAAACATGCCCATCTTTATAATGGATTCCCAATACAGTTGGGTTGCTGAGCTTGTCGAAGCAGGAATGACGATTTCTGTGACTTACAGAGTGCTTTTCGGGCATATTGAATAGTTACGTTTTATTTTCAGATGCAGGCTGCACATCAATCAAACGACAATCCATCTGTTGCGTTAATAGCTGCACTGCGGGGTCTTGTTCGGCCTGTTGCCACACACGTTTTTTATTCTCATCTTCCTGACGTGCCCGCACAGTCGAAATGCTTTCCACATGCTCACTCTTGGTCGCATCTTGCGCCTTATTTCCCCACACCACTGCACGCCCCAACCATGCCGAAAAAGCACTGCGTTCTTGCGCTACAATGGCTCTTTTCTGATGCGCATCCAAAGCCAAGCGAACCTCGCCTTCCTGAAACTCAAGGCAAATCACATGCTCCAACAGAGCTGTGATACCGGGGCGAATTTTACTGTATGCTGCAACAGCTTCACTCCAGCTATGATAAGAAGATCTGATTGTTTCGCATGGCTTCGCGAACGGCTTCTCTACATTTTTTTCTACTGGCCGCTCCATGGCTGTCACCACAGGCCTTTGAATATTCTGCTGGATGTTGTGTTGAACCGTCTGCTGAATATCTTTTTGGACAGCCTCTTGCTTTACAGCAAGCTTTGGCGGCATTGGCGCACGCGCTTTTATCTCAGCAGGTGCGCTCGGTTCACCTTTCATCAAGGCACTCAAATGGCATAAGCGCATAGCAATCATTTCCACCCCGCGCTGCTCATCGACCAGTGTTAAATCGCGCAAGCCGTGAATCAATACCTGATAACGTAAATCCAAGCCTTCGGCAGACCAATCATTGATTGCCTGCTTCAACCACGCTTGCACTTGCTCGGATGGCACATCAGCAATCAAATTCTCATCCACTGCCATACATGCCAACTGATGCCATAATTCTGATAGGGATAACAATAAAGTGCGCGGCGCACTACCCTGCATAGCAGCCTGACGAACCAACAACACTGCTGCAGCTGCATCACCCGAAGCAATGGCATTAGAAAGACCTTGCACAATTTCTGGGCCTATCATCCCCAAAGCCTGACGCACATGTTTTGCAGTAACTTTATTGTGGGCATAGGCCAATACCCGCTCAGTCAATGATAAGGCATCCCGCACACTACCATCTGCGGATCGGGCAATGGTTAACAGGGCTTCAGATTCAATAGACACCCCTTCTTGGTGTAACACATACTCCAAATAATCGGCGACTTCTTGAACAAGCAAGCGCCGCAAATCAAAGCGTTGGCAACGTGATCGTACGGTTACAGGAAGTTTTTCCGATTCAGTGGTCGCTAAGATAAACAAAACCTGTGCTGGTGGCTCTTCAAGGGTTTTGAGCAAAGCATTAAAAGCCGACTTAGACAACATATGTGCTTCATCAATGATATAAACTTTATATGGAAGACTCACTGGCGGGTAACGCACGCCGTCTAAAATCTCACGTATATCATCGACACCCGTATGGCTGGCTGCATCCATTTCCTGCACATCCAAATGGCTACCCGCTGCAATCGCAGTACAAGCTGCACACTCGCCACATGGTTCACCATCTTTTTGAGCCATACAATTCACCGACATGGCCATCAGGCGTGCAATGGTTGTTTTGCCTACCCCGCGAATACCTGTTAACAAATAAGCATGCGCCAAGCTATTAAAATTTAAAGCATTTTTAAGGGTGCGAACCACCACATCCTGACCTACAAGGTCAGCAAAGCGTTGTGGCCGCCAGCGTCGCGCCAATACCAAATAAGACATGCGAAAAGCTTACAACAAGGACATCAAAAAAGCACCTTAGAATAATGTAGGCAGCTTCTTAGGGTCAAGTGAAATGCCAATGCACACACCTTCTTGTGCCCCAATATTATGGGCTTTTATTAGCCCTTAAAACAAAGTAACCAACGATCCCCGATAAAAATGATGCCAGCAAAATAGCCAGCTTATCGGTGTATTGAAAAAGAGAGCCATCTTTAAAGGCCAATGAAACAATAAATAAACTCATCGTAAATCCAATGCCAGTTAACACAGAAACACCATAAAGCTGCCGCCAACTGCTTCCCTCAGGCAAGCTGGAAATCTTGAATTTGATTGCCAACCAACTAAAGCCAAACACACCAAGCTGCTTGCCTATAAACAACCCAAGCATAATCCCCATGGGCACAGAAGCGGCCATTTGATTCAATGATATTTCAGTCACATTGACACCAGCATTCACAAAAGCAAACAGTGGAAGAATAAAAAAAGCAACCCAAAAATGGAGCCCGTGTTCTATTTCTTTCAAAGGTGATA
Source organism: Mariprofundaceae bacterium (assembly GCA_030950825.1). Lineage (GTDB taxonomy): Bacteria > Pseudomonadota > Zetaproteobacteria > Mariprofundales > Mariprofundaceae. Next base: position 4,691 of record JAUZQT010000096.1, read on the forward strand.
CGGATTTTCCTTGCTCATCCTTTGCATACAAAGGAATGGTAAAAGCCAAAGCCACACCAGCCAGTGTTGCATGGACACCAGATTTAAGAACACTTACCCACAGGACTGTTCCCACAATAAAAAAAGCCGCCTTCTTACTGACCCCGAACAGATTCAGCGCAATCAACGCAAGCAAAGCAAGCATCGCAATAACAATCGATAATGTTGATAATTCAACTGTGTAGAAGATGGCAATAATGGCAATAGCGCCCAAATCATCAATGATTGCCAGCGCCATCAAAAACACTTTCAAAGAAACAGGGACACGGCTACCTAGCAATGAAAGAATTGCCAGCGCAAATGCAATATCTGTCGCTGTAGGAATAGCCCAGCCATTGATTGCAGCAGGGTTATTCGCATTAAAAGCCAAATAAATAAGCGCTGGGACAACCATGCCACCAATAGCTGCAATACCTGGCAGCGCAATTTGTTTTATGGATGATAAATGCCCTTCAAGAATTTCTCTTTTTACTTCCAAGCCAATCAGTAAAAAGAAAATAGCCATCAAGCCATCATTAACCCAATGATAAAGTGATTTATCAAGCCCCAACGATCCGACCCGTACCTCGACAGGAATATGTAAGAATGATTGATAATACGCCGCCATAAAGCTATTGCTCAAGATCAACGCCAGAATAGTCGCGACAATTAACAGTACGCCACTGGCATATTCTTGCTGCATGAATAACTTAATAACTTTCATAAAGCTCCTTCATTTAATTAGAAAAA
>JAUZQT010000097.1 GCA_030950825.1 Mariprofundaceae bacterium
CCAAACGATGCACGCCGATTTCTGCCTTTAAAAAACCATAGGCATATTCCCCTTTAATCGAAACAGTCACTGATTTAATGCCAGCTTCTTCACCAGCAGTACACTCCAGCAACTCAGTTTTAAAGCCTTTTCGTTCAGCCCAACGCAAATACATGCGTAAAATCATTTCTGCCCAGTCTTGTGCTTCGGTACCTCCTGATCCTGCGTTGATGTCCAAAAAAGCGGATTCTATATCCGTTTCTCCACCCAACATCTGCGCTAGCTCCAAGCCCTCAATCGCAGTTTGCACCGTGTCCAATACAGCGACAGCTTCCAACTGAGCATCTTGATCGCCTTCTTCCATGCCCAACTCAAAAAACATACCGGCTTCTTCTAAATCAGACACCGCATCAGTATGTTTTTTGACGGCCTGCTCAAGCCTTGATTTTTGCTGCATAATGTCCTGCGCGTTGCTTGGGTCATTCCACAAGGTAGGGTCTTCAATACGAGCGATTAACTCAATCAGATTCTCTTTTTTGCTATCAATGTCAAAGCGACCTCCGTAGCGCATCCAAACGGCTACCATAGTCTTCCGCACGCGTTCTAAACCCTGCAATTTGATCTTCAATACTCATTTGATTATCTCCAAGCAATCCTAAAAACTTACGGCAGCGTATGTTTTTAAAGAAATTTTTCAATCTTAAAATCATTTGGAACGGAAATTAAATAACATGTGCATTTGAAGCGCAGTGTTTTTGTTCAGCATGAAGGCGCAAAAAGCGAAGCATAGCCTGCTATGTAAGCTTTTTTGCAACGCCCATGCTGGGCAAAAAGACAAGCATGAATTGCGCAAGTTATTTAATTCCCGTTCCTTACAGGATTTAGGAGGCTGTCCGAGAATAAAGACCGTAGCGAGGGATTCCCATTTTGAGTCATGATTTTCGGCTATTTAACTTTTCCGCGATCCTTCTACCGCGACAATCCGAGCATCAAAGCCTTCTGGCGCACCTTGCTTCCAAATCCAAATGTAGTAGACAATCACACCCAATATGCCAGATAAGGCAGCTGCAGCATCGGCAGTATTATGATTCCACAACATCATAGCCTGCCAAACAACACTACCCAAACCAACGAACACCAACATCGGAACACCATACAAGCGAAAGGCCGTTTTTAATAACAAACTATCGGCCACTTCAATGACCACAGTATCACCGACTTGCGCTCCCATATCATTATGCACTTTAAGCTTAAAAACCCGCCCTTTACCCGAGGCTTCCTTCCACGATCCCAAAGTATGGCATGATGCTTTACCGGCACATGAGCCACACGACGAGGCTCGCTCGCTCATCACGATGGCTTCATGGCCATCAATTTCTGTTACAAACGATGTTTGACGCATGCACGCACTATACAAAGCTTCATCCATAAATGTAAAATACGCATATATGAAATACCACCATCAACATTTTGACTACCTTATCATAGGCAGCGGCGCAGCTGGCTTACTCGCGGCGCATCAACTGGCTCCCCATGGCACTGTTGGCATTGTTAATAAGGGTAATTTCAGTGAATCCAACACCTATCAGGCACAGGGCGGCATTGCAGGCGTATCAGACTTCCTGGATTCCACTGAAAAACATGTCAATGATACGCTGCAAGCTGGTGTCGGATTGTGCTATGAGGCAGTTGCGCAACAAGTGGCTGAGGCGGGTGGCCATATTATCCATGAGTTAAGCGCCCTGGGCATGCCTTTTGATGAAGATGCTGAAGGCTTATTACATTTGACTCAAGAGGGAGGGCATAGCCACCGCCGCATTGCCCATGCCAAAGATGCGACTGGTCGGGCCATTGGTGAGACCCTTCTCAAGCATGTGCAAAACCACGCCAATATCCAATGCTTACGCCAGCATATGGCAGTTGATTTGATTACCAGCCACCGCTTGGGTTATCAAACAGGTCAAAACCGTTGCCTCGGCGTTTATTTACTTAACCCTGACAAGCGAGTCATCACTGTTTCAGCTGGTCAGATTATTCTTGCCACAGGTGGGGCTGGCAAAGTCTATATGTACACTTCCAATCCGCATGCTGCAACGGGAGACGGCATTGCTATGGCTTGGCGAGCTGGTTGCAAAGTCATGAATATGGAATTTATGCAGTTCCACCCTACCTGCCTTTATCATGCATCAGCGCCTACTATGCTGCTAAGCGAAGCACTGCGTGGTGAAGGTGCACACCTAATCAATCAGAACGGTCATCGCTTTGTTTTTGATTATGATGCACGCGGTGAATTGGCTCCGCGTGACATTGTCGCACGCGCTATTGACCATGAAATAAAAAAGTACGGGCAAGATTGCATGTTTCTTGATGCTAGCCAGCTTGGCAATACACGCATTTTAGAGCACTTTCCCAATATCCATCAGCGCTTGCTGAAGCTTGGCCTTGATATGCGCCAGCAAAGCATTCCTGTTGTGCCCGCAGCACATTATATTTGCGGCGGTGTTGCCACCAATCTCGCTGGAAAAACAGATCTCAAAGGTCTGTATGTTATTGGCGAGTCAGCATGCACAGGGCTACATGGTGCCAATCGCCTCGCCAGTAATTCATTGTTGGAATGCTTGGTTATGGCAAAAGAATGTAGCAAACACATTCTTTCCCAAACAGATAAGAGCATGGCTCCCTTGCCGCTTCCAACTTGGGATGAGTCTGGCATTATTCCTGAAAGAGAACGTATTTTAATCAAACAAAACTGGGATGAAATACGCGCTACCATGTCCAACTATGTTGGTATCGTGCGCTCGAATGAACGCCTACGCCGCGCCCGTCGTCGTTTAACGGTTATTCAGGATGAAATTGCATATTTTTACTGGAAACATCCATTAAGCCGCGACCTTATTGAATTGCGTAATTTATCCATTATCTCAGAGCTTATTATTCGCTCGGCTCAACAACGCCACGAATCACGCGGTTTGCATTATTCCACTGATTATCCAGACACAAAAACAATGGGGGAAGATACTTATTTAACACCAGAATAGGTATGCATAACTTGGAAAGTTTATTGTTTTCGAGACCCTTATGCTGTCTAACTCTCTGTTTCCTGCTCTTTCTCCAAGCGTTGTTTCTCAAGGTTTTTACGCGCCTGTTCTTCGCGCATAACATTTTTTTGATGCGCATAACCTTGGTGGCATAAAGAGCCGGATCAGAGAACCAGGTCAGATACCGTCTTGAAAGTCAATATTTTTTAAGCTGTAGGAACCGGGTCAGGCTTTTCTATTATCATATTTATGCGGCTTATAAGGTGCATCCATTATTGCCATGCCAGAACAGTAGCGTGACTGACAAAATAAG
>JAUZQT010000098.1 GCA_030950825.1 Mariprofundaceae bacterium
CCTTTTTCTTTTTCTGAAACAGGTTTACGAGCCATATATGCAGTTACCTAACATCATCTCGTGGTAATGGCTCCGAATCTGCGGGAGCATAGTCAGCCGTTCCAGGCATATCTAGCGTTCCATACCAACGTTTTAATAATAGCTCACCAATAACACCACCCACGGCAGAGAATTCCATATTTAAAATCACAAAGAACCCCCACCACATCAGAGGGATCAAACGAGCCCCCTCAGGTGCTCCCGTCACCATTGTACTATAATAATGAAGTGCTAAAACAAACAAAGGCGGAAAATGCGCTAAAAGCTTGCCTCCCCAGCCATAAATCAAACCTACCAAGATACCTGTCAGACAAGGCAGCAAAAACATCGAGATCACCCATACAAAATCATAAGCCGCAATACCCCAGTAAAGCTCTGTGCGCACACCCAACAGGCGATGGCCCAAATCAAAAAAAACGGCACTTACAAAAAAAGCCACAAAGAAACGTTGCCACTTGGGAGCCCAAGCTTTGGGAAAAACTTTAACTGTTTGTGAAGAACTCATACATACCTCTAACATAACCTTTTTACCCTATAATTGACGTACCCGAACAGGACAGAAAAGGGGTGGAGAGCGGATCATATGCGTATTATTCATCAATACTGCACAATCATCACGCCGATTCATGGATAATTAATCTAACCTGAATAATTCACAAATACTGTCGTGCCCTTGCTTGCCCCTTTATCCGCAATCATCACAACGATTTATGAATTTTCAGGCTAAAAAAAACAGGAGTCAAAACAGCAAGCCTACTCCTGTTTCTGCTTCTTAGGGTAAGGATTCCCTGTTAGCTTTTTATACTCAGCTGCCTTCACTTCTTCTAGATACCAATCTTTTACTTTCATACTGGCAAAATACTGAGCCAGCAAGCGACGCTCACTTTCTGGCAATGTAGCATAAGAAGGCATGCCATATTTGGCTTTTAAACGTGTAGGGATGATGGATTGTGGGTTTTTAGATGAAAAATAATCATACAACCAATCCTCACTGCGTAAAGAGCCTATACCATCCAAACTAGGTGCAGGCACTGTTTCCATGATATTTTTAATACCCCAAATAGTATGGCAATCTCGACATCCTATATCTCGATACAAATCCGATGCCCTGTGCTGCACATCTTCACTTGCCGTTGAGTAAAATGGAATCCCCTTATCCTCAATTGGATAATAGGCTGTGTAAATACCCTTCGCTATGGCTCCAGCAACAACCAACCCCAAGAGAGCAGTAATCAACCAATCACCCTTTCGCATCCTTAGCCTTTACTCCGTTCATTTAAAAGCTCTTGTCGGCGCGCTTCCTGTTTTTTCGTAGCCGCCTGCATTTTTTTAAACTCTTCAGGATCCATTTTATCTTTATCATTATCATCAAAAACAAGATATTTGATATCTTCGTCAAACTGCTCATTTCTGGCAGCCCACCGCAAACCAAATACCACAGCAATCAAAATAGACACACCACTAATCAACCAAATATAAATAGTCCAGCCATCACCCCAATCTTCCATTACCTGCTCCTATAACTACGAAATTTCAGTATTTTTAAAACAAATAACCATCAAGAAGTTGCACTGCCGCAAAAATTGCCGCCAGGATAACGCCCAGCACAATCATCCCCATGAGCACTTTCTCGCCTGTTTTGACACTACTCATATCCGTATACCTATAAAACAATACTATAACACCAACGAATACCAGCATCGCAATGATCATAAAAATAAAAATGCCAATGCTATAGTTCTGGCTACGCATACCTTCAATACCAAAATCATAAGAGGCTTGCTCAGCAGCCAAGCCTTGACTACTCAAGACTAAAAATAAAGATGTCATTAATAATATAGAAGGAAGTCGCAACATAATCCGCATTGTATGCATAGGTACGGAAATAGAAAGCCAAAGGTATCTATTCAGCTACAGGGTAGATTAGACATGTGAAACAATAGCACCCAGATCCTGCAAGTGTTTGCACATACATAGCACAAGCCCTTGATTCACTTGGACTATTGAAAAAACACTCATTACCAATAAGGTGACTACGTGCTTTTTCAATACGCCATGTAAACCAATACCTTACACTCTGCGCACACAAACAATTGCAGAATCTAGGTAGCAGAAAAAATGACACTGAGTTTCTGGGGTGTTTTCTAACAGGCAAAAAAATGCCGCCCATTTGGGCGGCACTTCATTCATCAATCCAGCTTATTTCTCATGCGCATCGCGAGGATCTGGCGTACCTTTTTTATGGTTATCTACAAAAAAGCTGTAAATAACAGGCACAATCAGGGCAATCGCAATAACCAACAAAATACCAAATTGGGCATTATCCATATCAATCATATTAAAACTCCTAAGTTATATATTAATGTGCGATTGTGTGATCTGGCTTCCAAGTAATCGGAGGCAAGCGTTTCACTACAATAATCACGCAAAGACAAAAACCCAAGAACCAATAAACTGCTGCAGTATAACCTTTATCCCACCACGGCTGCTTGCGTTCACGTGTGCCATCTTCCCTAAGATTGCCTTCAAAGTTAGCCAATACAACGTCGCCAGCGATAATTGAGTATTCTTCCAAATCAACGTTTTGATTCTGAAGTTCAACAATTTGTGGTGCCATAATACGCAAATCATTCATTGAAATGGGATGCTGCGTGCGTTGAAACTGATACGGTGAATCATAATCAGACAGCGCTTTTTCAATCATCGCCATAGCTTTGTCATCCGCTTCATTGGTCGAAAGGCTTGCATCATGCAACACCTGTTGAACTGGTTGAGAGCTCATCAGGGCAACATAATCCGCGTAAATAGCAGCATTGGGGCGCTGACCAAATAACGGAAACGTCCAAGCCATCGCAGTCAAAAAAGTTAGAATTAACAAGCCAACAATAGGCCGAGGTAGAGGATTGTTGTTTTCCGCAATCCCACCCAAGCTTTCATGCTCCCAAATATGCTTGGCGCTCTCTAAATCTTTCTCGTCCGACATTGTGGTCAATGGATGGCGCAATTTCAGCCCATCAAATAATGGTAAATATTTAGACATGTAATCCTCCCCCTTACTTCAAATCAAGAACATAGTCGATCAGCATACGAATCTCTGAATCGGCTGTGTACTCGGGCACTTCTGGTGGATAAACACGATCACCAGCACGATAGGCTTTAAATTCTTCATCCCATTTAGCCAAGTCAATGTCATTCCCTTTGGCATCTTTACCGCCCCACAGGTAGTCATAACGCGGCATAATAGAATGCGGTTGAACCAAACGTGGGTTAAAGAAATGCAACATCATCCACTCTTTGGAAGAGTTGCGAGACCCAACATGCAACAGATCTGGCGCCTTGCGATCCGAACCAAACGTGGTTGGCGATTCGCCATTGAAGTCACCCAATAACGGAGGACGACCAAACGACTGCCAATCATGGGTTTGCTCTGGTAATAATGTATGACACCACCAGCAACCTTCACGAATAAACATTGTCTTGCCAGAACCTGACAGAATTGTTTCCTCTGCAGCTGCCAATGTAGCTTGAGAACTCCAGCCACGTGTCGCAGTCGCGAATTCAATGTATGGTGTTTCAACACCACCCTTCACTGAAGCACGAACAAGAAAAACACCACCCTGCTCTTCATTGGCCTGATCTATTTTACCCACAGACACACTCAATGCCTGCACATCATCACCAAGAATGTGGTCATGCACCAAACCACTTGGGAACGAAGTACCAGCCTTAAATACATAGGCCGCAGTCTCATCCATTGCAGCGCCTGTTTTCGGATCTTTCTTCAGGATCACTTTAATCGGCTTGTCATGACCTTGTAGAAACAAATCACCATAATCAAAGCCGTTATTTTTACCATACGTCAGCTGTTTTTGCAAAGCCACACTTGTGGATGATACGCTGGAGATATCCAAACTCGGCATAAACATTGTTATCATCATTGATGTGGATAATGCCACACCAAAAAGAATTGATCCAACTCGATATTCACGGAATCCCATTCTAGTCGTCCTCCCTCATTTTTTTATTTCAATCTATGTTAAGTCAGCTGAGACCCGAAGGCCTCAGCGCTTATATGCTTACTTAGCGTACGTATGCCACTTCGTGCGGAAGAACACCCATAGGAATCTTCTCACCGTCTTTCGCGGTCATGTACATATTGTACAACCATACAATATTACCCAAGAACACCATCGTACCACCAATCCAACGCACGATCATGTATGGATGCTCTGCAATCACAATATCCATGTATGGCACTTCATAGATCTTACCAGCCCCTTGAATCAAGCCAGCAATCGTCATGGAAACCCAGTACAAAGAGAAGCCAATTAACAGCATCCAGAAGTGAAAGTTAGCCAAACTCAATGAGTACAGTTTACGACGCAGTAATGTTTGCATGCCGTAATAAACAGCCGCCGCTTCAGCAAAGGTTGAAAAACCAAGCAATGCCAAATGCGCATGCGCCACAATCCAACCTGTACCATGAACATACCAATTAATAGCACGAGTCTGCTGGAATCCACCCTGCATATTCAGCGGAATCGCAAGCAACACACCTGTGATCGTATATTTCAAC
>JAUZQT010000099.1 GCA_030950825.1 Mariprofundaceae bacterium
TCGCCTTGATTATGCTACACGCTTCGCGTTCCACCTAGGAACGGGAATCAAATAACTTACGCAATTCATGATTGTCTTTTTGCCCAGCATGGGCGTTGCAAAAAAAGCTTACATAGCAGGCTATGCTTCGCTTTTTGCGCCTTCATGCTGAACAAAAACACTGCGCTTCAAATGCACATGTTATTTAATTCCCGTTCCCTAACCAAGGCGATCTTTGCCACTGGCGATGTTTTTTTATGCTTGCATGCCTATGTAATTGATTTAGCAACGCAGAGTACGAGCCTTTACACCAGTAGAAAAGGATGATTAATTTTTCCACGGCGATTACACCTACAAGGAAATTTATATTGACGTTTAGCGTTATTCTTTGTAGAAATCCCCACCGCTGTTCAGCAGTTCATGCCTCGCTCACTATTTAATTTGTGATCTTAATTCTTGTGGCACAAGCCAATTTCTACCCTTTTGTTTTATACCCCTTGGAGTTTTATACATATGTCATCTGAAGAAACCACGACGATTGAAAAGCCTGTAATAACTGACGTTACTAAAAGTACGGATGGTTCATCTGCAGAAGCTCCAGTTAAACGTCGCCGTGGTAGACCTAAAAAGGTTGCTGTGGAAGCGGACGTTGAGAGCAATATTGCAATAAAGGTAACGGACATTAGCAAGTCAGATACTGAAACAAAAGTTTCATCTGATTCTGAAAAGAAGCCTGTAAAGCGTCGCACTCGAGTTAAAAAAGATACCACAGTTGACGCAGCAGAAGATAAGCCAGTGACAACAAGCCGAAGACGTAAAGTTACAACAAAAACGAAAGCTAAATCTAGCCCCGATGACGAGCAAACAATCACGGCTATAGTTGCTAAACCTGTAAAAACTGATAACAGCGAAGTCCATACAAAGAAAGAGACTGAAAATAAGGCTGCTGGAAAACAAGCGCCTGAAAAGAAAGCAGATAGCAATAGCACAGAAGAGAATGTAGATGAGCCGCGTGGTCGCCGTAGTAATAACAGTCGCAATAGTCGCAACAGCAGCAATCGCAACCGCAGTCAGGATAAACGCCGACGCAGTAAGCCCGAAGAGCAGGATGAAAATACATCCGATGAGCTGGCTGACGTAACGCTGCATATTCGTGATGTTGCTGCGATGAGTCCAAGTGATTTATTGGAAAAAGCAGATTCATTGGGCATTGATAATGTGGCAGGGATGCGTAAGCAAGAACAAGTATCAGCTGTCTTACGTGCCCATGGTCTGCGTGGCGGCACCATTTATTCAGAAGGCGTTTTGGAGATTTTGCCTGATGGTTTTGGTTTTTTACGTTCGGCAGAAGCCAACTATTTATCGGGCCCTGATGACGTGTATGTATCAACACATCAAATTCGCCGCTCTTTTTTACGCAAAGGCGATACTGTTTCTGGAGAAATTCGCACACCACGGCGTGGCGAAAAGTATTCAGCCTTAAAAACAGTCGATAGCATCAATGGTGAAAACCCAGCGGTTGCGCGTACCAAAGTATTGTTTGATAACCTCACGCCGCTGTATCCTGATGACCGTTTGGTGATGGAGCTGGATGACCCAACAGCCAAAGATAAAACGGGACGTGTGGTTGATTTGGTTTCCCCAATTGGAAAAGGCCAGCGTGCTTTATTGGTTGCGCCACCGCGTACTGGTAAAACCATGATGATGCAATCCATCGCCCATTCAATTGAAAAAAATCACCCAGAAGTATCGCTGATGGTGTTGCTCATTGATGAGCGCCCTGAAGAAGTTACGGATATGAAGCGCTCCGTGAATGGCGAAGTCGTATCATCAACATTTGATGAACCTGCGCAACGCCATGTGCAAGTGGCTGAAATGGTGATTGAAAAAGCCAAGCGCATGGTGGAGCATGGTAAGGATGTGGTTGTTTTACTGGATTCGATCACCCGTTTAGCACGCGCATTTAATACCGTTGTACCTTCATCAGGTAAAATTTTAACGGGTGGTGTCGATGCCAATGCCTTACACCGACCGAAACGTTTCTTTGGCGCAGCGCGTAATATTGAAGGTGGTGGCTCGCTGACCATTATTGCCACAGCACTGGTGGATACAGGCTCAAAAATGGATGAAGTGATCTTTGAAGAATTCAAAGGTACGGGCAATATGGAAATCAATCTGAATCGTAAATTGGTGGATAAGCGCGTATTTCCTGCTATTGACATTGCGCCCTCAGGAACACGCAAAGAAGAGTTGCTCATTGATCATGAAACACTGCAAAAAATATGGATTCTGCGAAAAATTCTTTCGCCGATGAATGCTGTTAGTTCCATGGAGTTCTTACTGGATAAACTGAGCTCGACCAAAAACAATGCGGAGTTTTTTGATCGCATGAATCAATGATCATCAAAAAATATCATGGGCGACTCAACCACTCACTTATGCCATGTAAAAAAATGGCGGCAACATTTCGTACTTGATCTTCCTGCAACAAAAACAAATTGTATTTGGCTGCATGCATGCTCTGTTGGTGAAGTCACATCCATTATACCGCTACTGGAGCAACTGCATGCACAAGGTCACGCATTACATGTAACCGTCATTACTTATACTGGTATGCAGCATGCCATACGTCAGCTAGGAAAAATTGCTAGTATTTCTTATTTACCATGGGATCTCCCCACGCTGATGGCACGTTTTGTATACAAGCTTCAACCTGCTTTATTATTGCTTACCGAAACAGAATTCTGGCCTGGAATGCTTAAAGCCTGCCAGAAAGATAACATTCCTATTATCGGCATTAATACAAGAATTTCTGACCGATCCTTTCCAAAGTATCATGCTAGCCGCTACTTTTGGAAGCGTTGGCTTGGCTCCGTGAATCTTTTCCTGCCACAGAGTCAGCTTGATGCTGAACGCTTGATTGCTATGGGCGTGGCAGCACAAAAAGTACGCCCTGTAGGCAATTTAAAATATGCGATTCAAGCGCCTATAGTTGATAGTCTCGCTTTGAGAAAACGCATTGATCCAACACTTAAACGCCCTATTCTATTGCTCGCCAGCACCCACGATGATGAAGAAAGACGGCTTTTGGCAATGTGTTCGCAGTGGTATCACGCACAGAAAGACTTATTGATTGTTATCGTGCCACGCCACCCCGAACGTTTTGAGCAGGTGCGCGAGCTTATTCGCAGCCATGGACTGGCAGTTTCCTGTTGGAGTGATGAACATATCAGTGAGCAGAGTAATATCATTCTGATTGACAGTATGGGAGCCTTGCAGTCGCTTTATACGATTGCTGATATAGCAGTGATTGCGGGAAGTTTGGCTGCTATTGGTGGGCATAATCCGATTGAGGCGGCAGTTTGTGGTCGAGGCGTGCTCACTGGACCCTATATTCAGAATTTTCGCGGTGTAATGACAGACATGCAAGCAACAGGTGCGGCGATTATTACACATTCTGATCATGAGCTTGAAGAAGCTGTTGTTCGATTGTTCCAAAACCCCCAAGAGCTTCGTCAATTGAACGGCCAGGCTGCTGTATTCATGCAGGATAAATCACAAGTATTACAAACAATGATGGATGCAATCAAGCCTTTCTTGCCTAAACTGTGCGACTAAGCCATCAGCTTTATCAAGCCGTTGAAGCTATTTGGTGGGGCAAAAAAAAGCCGCCGTTGCTATTGCGCGGACTTAGCCATGTATACAAATTGGCGAGCAATTACGATCAGAAGAGACGTGTTCAGAAATCCATTGAAGCACCCTTACCCGTTATTTCCATTGGCAATATAACCGTTGGTGGCAGCGGTAAAACGCCGTTTACCTTATGGCTGGCAAATGAATTAAAGAAATGTCATTTCAAACCAATTATTTTGTGCCGTGGTGATGGAGCAAAGCATACAACGCCACAGTTACTTGATGATGATAGTTTGGCAAAAGATGTCGGTGATGAGGCTGTATTATTGTATCGCATGAGCCGCTGCCCTGTTATTTCAGCGAAGGATCGTCTGGCGGCAAGTAAAATAGCGGCAGAATATGGTGATGTCATGATACTTGATGATGGCTTTCAATACCGCCAACTTCAACGTTGTTGCGATATATTACTCATCGCAGATGCTGGCATGGGAAACGATTACCTTTTGCCCGCTGGTCCTTTACGCGAACCCATGAGCGCATTGAATCGTGCCCATATTGTGGTACGTACTGGCTCATCCCACAAACAGGCAAGTCTCCCCGACAGCCCACCACCCACGCTTGCAACATTCAAAGAATGGCAATGGCATACTTTTTCTAAGCCTTTACATGATTGGAACCAGTGCGCTCAAATAAGACCTGAGTCTGTCATTGCAGTGAGTGCGATTGCTCGCCCACATCGCTTTACAAAAAGCCTGCAAGATATTGGCATTCGTATTGAGGCATCACACTTTTTCCCAGATCATTATGCCTTCACAGTCACGGATATGAGTGATTTATGGCAGCAAGGCAGTGCAATCGCTGTCACTGCCAAAGATGCCGTGAAACTATTGTCGATTTGGCCAAAAAACATGCCGCTTTGGGTTTTGGAGCAGCAGTTTGAAGCGCAAGATGGGTTGTTTGATACGATATTGAGCCACCTTCCATGCGTAGAAAAGCACTCTGATTGAGCACCGCCCTTATAGTGTCTGCACACCTTCAGGGGTGCCCATCAATACAACATCGGCACGTTGATGCGCAAAAATACCGTTGGTAACAACACCAGGAACCTCATTTAAATCATTTTCCAGTGCTAGGGCATCTGTAATTTTCAAGCCTGTTATATCAATAATAATATTGCCATTGTCTGTTATAAAGCCTGCACGAACCTTGGCTTCGCCACTCAGTTTTCCTGCAATACCCATCACCAAACTTTCCGCCATTGGAATCACTTCAATGGGTAAAGGGAATCCTCCCAAATAATCAACTTGTTTTGTGCCATCAACAATGCAAACAAATTTACTTGATGCTGCGGCAACAATTTTTTCACGGGTTAATGCCCCACCGCCGCCCTTGGTCAGACATTTTTCAGGATCAAACTCATCGGCACCATCAATATAAACAGAAAGGCTATCGACTTGTTGCAATGCATCATTTAATTCTAATACAGCGATGCCATGCCCTCGCAAACGTTCTGCCGTTACTTCTGAGCTGGCAACTGCGCCTTTAATTTTATCTTTCACTGTCGCCAGCGCATCAATGAACATATTGGCTGTTGAGCCCGTTCCTACGCCTACGATGCTTCCTTCCACCACATATGCCAATGCCGCCTCAGCAACTTTTTGTTTCATCTCATTTTGAGTCATACAGCCCTCCTTCTTTCATTCTATATCCACTGACAAATCATTTTCCAGAAGCGCATCCAGCTCAGGAACGGCTTGACTCAAGCAACTCGTTAAGAAAAACCGCATTTACGAGTAAGTTGCGCTTTTTCGCTTTGATCTTGGACAAGTCAGCAACAATCTGAACAGCTACATGCTATTTTAGATATGCTGAATAATTATTTGTAGCGCAGTATAACGAAAAGAAGAGCTATATAATAGTCCAAGGAATTAAGGTAAGGAAATTGAACGCCCTATTTCTTTTGAGTTAGAATTCAGAAAAAACGAAGCTAAAATGAGTGGAAAAGGTAAGTTTACAGAACCTCCTTTAAGAGCAAATTGATTCTTAATGTGCATTAAAATGAAAAAACATTGTGTTTCAACCCATATGGGTGATGTGCACCTTAATTAGTAAAGGTAGCCTTGCGGCGATGATGAAGGTTCTTGAACTTGATCTAAACATCGCCTACCATCGTTTTAAGATGAGGCTGGAGTTTGTAAGGTATTGCGGCAGGAGGGAAGGATATGATAAAAAGATATAGGTATAACATAGGGTTAGGTATCTTGGCGATGCTCACCTTGGGATTAGCAGCTTGTAGCAGCTTGTAGCAGCTCATCCAATACAGCACCCACAGCAGGCGCTGTGAGTACGACAGTCTCAGGAAGTGCGGGTGATGGTCCCGTTAAAAACGGTAAAGTGAGCGTTCTGGATGCCAATGGTAGTAATGTTATAACTACCCCCGCCAATCCGTCAACGGGACTCAACGCTCAATTTAATTTCACCGTACCTTCTGGAACCGCCTTGCCTTTAACCATTACCGTTACAGGTGGTGTTGATATGGTAACCAATGCTCTTCAGGATTTTCCTCTTAGGACTGCTGTGACCACCCTGCCAGCCAGTGGTACAGTGACAGGCAATGCTAACCCGCTCTCCACACTAGCAGTTGCATCCGCTGAGGCTCAACCTGGCGGCTTAAGTGCAGCCAACCTAACCACAGCCACGAATAATGTACTGGGCGCTATGGGCTTCGGCTTGGCGGCAGGTATTAATCCGCTTTCAACAACCGTAAACAACAGCAATGCAGCTAGCATTGTACGCGCCAGCGAAGCAGCAGCTGAATTGATTCGACGTACCAGCAATGCCAGTGGTGGCACGCTGTCCAATACGATTTTATCTATTGCCCAAGATCTCACTGATGGTGCCGTGGATGGTAATGCGGCTGCAGGAGCTGCAGCAACGCAGGTTTCTAATACCAGCGCCTCCCAGATTTTGAATCAACAGGCACAGGTGTCGGCTGAAACGTTGGCTAACAATTTGACTGTAACCACGCCAGCAGGCACACCGATTCCAAGCGCAAGCGGCGTAAATTTTGCGACAACTCTGAACACCTCAATTACGACAACAGGCCACACAGGGAATGTCTCTAAGCAAGCGCCAACCCAAGCATTTCTTGATCAGACCAGAGCGGCCATTCATATTGCCAACACCTTAGCTGGTGGTACTGACCCGGCACTCATCAGCCTGTCAGGTAGCATCAATACGTTAACAGCAGGTACGGCCCCTTCAACAGTACAACAAAATAACCCTGCTGAACTAACCAACAATGCAGTTGCTTCCTTCACAACAGCCACAACTGCGGCAGCTGACCCGGTAGCTGCGACAACAGCTTTGGCTACGGTAGCTGCAGATACCACCAAGCCTGTCATTACATTGAATGGTGTAACGCCAGTGACGGTTGAGGCTGGAGCCGCATACATTGATGCTTATACGACAGTTAGGGATAATGTGGATGCGACC